>NZ_MAQZ01000098.1:0-30275 GCF_001756285.1 Frankia sp. CgMI4 | reverse complement strand
ACACGACAACGCCCTGCTCCTGGCCATCCTCACTCTCGACAACCCCGCTGACCTGCATCAATGACTTTGCGGGTCACCCTGGGCAGACGCTTGGCTGGTTGAAGCCGATAGAAGTTTTCAACGAGCTGCTAGAAAGTCACGCGTCGCTTTGACCATTTGATTCCACTCGTCAGGTTGTCAGGCAGGCGAACGGTGCCTGATGCGGCAGTAGTTCCCAGAATCACAATTCACTCCCCGGGAAGTTCCACTATGTTCCCTCTCATGGGTTCGTCTGGCGCAGATGGCGGTACCCCGCGCAGCGGCGTGGTGGGCGGGTCGATCATGTTTCTCGCTTTCTTGTCCGAACTCGCGATGCTGGGCACTTTGGCGGGTGCCGGACTCGATCTCGCCTCGTCAGCCGTCGCCGGTGTTGCCTTGGCGGTCCTGCTGCCGCTGATGGCGGCCGTCGTCTGGGGAGTGTGGCTCGCCCCCGCGTCACGACGTCGGCTTCGCGGGCCGGCGCTGCTGATGGTGAAGATCCTCCTGTTCTGTCTGACCGCGATCGCCACGGCGCTGGCTGGGCATCGCGTCTGGGCAGTGGTGTTCGCGGTCACAGCGATCGCCGCGACGGCCGGTGGTCACCGCATCGACAGCCGAACCCAGGCGCGGTGAAGGTCACGCCTTTTCGGCGGCCTRCCTAAGCGCCGTGAGCCAGTCATTCAGCCCGCTGCGGAGTTTCGTGYTGCTGAAGATGAGGCCGAGGAAGGGCATAGACATCGATTCCATGCTCGTGACTCGCACCGTACCGTCCGGTGTCCGTTCGAGAACGTTGCGGTGAACGGCCTTGATGCCGGCGGAGACCCCACTCCAGGTGATCTCGTGGAGTGGATCGACGACCGCCAGGGTCGAGCGGACCCGTGACTTCCCGTTGACCCAGATGAAGGATGTGTCGACGGCCACCCCGCCGTGAACCTGCACGTCCCGGACGGCGGGGTTCCACGCCGGCCACCGGTCTATCTCGCTGATCAGCCGCCATACCTTCTCGGTCGGCGCGGCCACGGAGATCTCCGCCGCGGCCTTTACCGGCGCCTTTTCGTCGAGCACGCGCTTCTTGGCATATTCTTCGTGAAGCTCGGCGATGCCGGGCCCGCGGTAGAGCAGATTCGATGTCATACCCGCTCCCTCGGTCGTTCGACCTGGTTGTCGTCGGTGGTTGCTAACGCCGTTAGCCGACGCTAGCCAACAACGTTGGTGACGGTCAAGGGGCGTGCGGAAGGTCACCGGTCCGGGGCGTCGCGGAGCAACAGCAGGTAGGGGCTACCGAGGGGGATGGCTCCGTGACCTCAGTGTTCGTCCCAGTGACCTCAACTCCAGGCCTGTCAGTGGCGCATCCCCACTCGGCCCGCACGCGCCGCGCCACCCGGCGCCTCGACGACCCGGTCGACCCGGTAGATCGTCACCTTGGTCGGACCGGCGCCGAACGAAGCCACCTTGACGCCATGGGCCAGCGCGTCGGCCAGCAACGGGAGCCGGTGCAACGTCGCCGGTTCGGCCATCCAGGCGTCGAGGATGACGTAGTCGACGTCGCGMCAGCCGTTCGGGAGGCTCGCCCGTACGGCCTGGTCGTTGATCTTCCAGTGCCAGATCGGCCTGGTACCTCCGCGTAGCAGGTCGAGCCACGCGTAATCGTTCGTGATCGTCACTCGGCCAGGGGGGACGTGGCCGAGGTACCAGGCGGACGCCTCCCGGCTCGGGAGACTGTCGTCCCGGGAGGTCGCGTCGACCAGGACCGGTCCCCACTGCCACGACAGCACCGCCAGCCCGGCCACGACCACCGAGGCCACCGCCGCGAGGCGAAGACGGGCGGTTGTGGTGGCAGGCCCGGGCCGGGGATGAAGGTGGTCGGCCAACCCCGCTACGCAGAGTGCGGCGAACGGCAGCATCCCGACGACGTACGGGTACGGCAGGTACCCCTCCCGGAGCAGGAGCAGTGCCTGGCTCACCAGCAGCACGCTCGGCACCCGAAGCCGAGGCACCAGCAGCCCGGCGATCGCCGCCACGAGGCCGGCGGCGAGCAGGATCGCATCGAGCCCGAGCCAGAAGCCGACCAGGTTCCACGCCGAACTGCCGCGGTCGAGCACACTGCCGCTGGACTGCCGGGTGAACAGCTGGAACTCGACCGCCCGGCGCAGCTGGTGCAGCTCGCCACGAGCGGCTGCGAACACCACGAACGCCCCGGGGCCCGCCACGGCCGCGGCGGCGAATCCGAGGCTCGCGGCGCGTAGGTTGCGCCGCCGGTGATTGATCCACACCATCAGGTAGACACCGGGCAGGAACACCAGAGCGGATTCCTTGGACCAGAACGCGACGCTTACCGCGAGTCCCGCCAGTACGGCAGTCCGCACTCGCCGTCTGGGCGCCGCAGCCATGACCAACGCCGCTAACAGCCACATCACCATGATGTTGTCGAGGAACACCATCCGCTGGAACCAGAGCGCCAGCGGTGACAGCGAGAACAGCGCGACGGCCGTCACCGCGTACGGTCGGCGCACGTCCAGCCGGCGGGCGAACAAGTAGACCAGGACACAGCTCGCGACGTGCACCCAGAGCATGAACTCGCGCGCGGCGCTCACGCCGGTAGCGCCGCGGCCGAAGGMGTCGGTCACCCAGGCGTACGCCGCGATCTGGGCCCAGCCGCCGAAAGGATGATCATACCAGTAGGTGTAGTGCGCCAGTCGGCCCCAGTACCGCAGGGCGTAGGCCTGCGCGGCATAGGTGCCCTCGTCCTCGTTGAACCGGCCGGGCCAGCCGTCGAGGTTCACCGCGTGGACCAGGGCACAGGCGACGACGGCTGCGCCCACGGCGAGAACGACCATGGTGCGACGGCTGCCGCGACGGCTGCCGCGACGGTGACGGGCCGCCGGACCCGGCTGGCCGGCCGACTCCGGAACGCTCCTCGCGGCGGTCAGCAGGCGACCCTCCCGGCGAGCAGGCTCGCCCGGAAGGCGGCGAGGTCGGCCTCCGAGTCGTCGTACCGCCAGTCACCCTTCACGCCGTCCTTGATGTTCATCGCCGTCCAGACGAACCCCACCACCTGGGGGTGGCTCTGCAGCCAACTGCCGAACGAGGCGATCCAGCTGGTCTTGTACTGGTCCCGCTGGGCGCCCACCTCGGTCAGCAGGACCGGCTTGGTCRACAGCGCGGCCAGTTGGGCCATGGACGGGTCGTACGTCTGCGCGGCGGAGCTCTCCTGCACGCCRTACCCTGTCAGACCCATCAGGTCGACCCACTTGTCGCCGGGGTAGTACTCGGCCAGCGGCGTTCCCGACGTCCCGCGGAGCACGTTCGGCGACCACACCCACAGCGCGTTCGTGACGCCGGCGTCTCGGAAGATGCCGACCACGTGCTGCCACGCCGCCACGAACAGCGCCGGGGTGTTCGAGCCGACCGACGCCCACGGGTACCAGTAGCCGTTCATCTCGTGGGCGAACCGGATCAGGACGGGGCGTCCGTACTTCTTCACTACCATCGCGATGGCCCGGTAGTGGTCATCCCACCGGCCCTCGATGGTCTTGTCGAGCGTGAAGTCGCTCTGGTTGACCCCCTTGTCCGGGTTCCACGGCTCGACCGTCACGATCGGTGTCACCGGCACCGCGCCGAGTACCGTCGGGTCCAGGCCGTGGGTCACGGAGACGAAGAACTGGGCCATCGCCGGCGGGCAGGCCGTCGTGCGTGCAACCTCGCCCAGCGACGCCTGGCTGATGCCGGGCACCGTGACGCCGAACTGCGGACGGGTCCTGAACACGGTTTCGACGGCCGCCCGCGGCGGAGCCGAGCCGCCGCGGGCGGCGCCGCTCGGGGATGCGGGTTTCAGCGACGGGCCGTCGCCGGGGGAGCTGCAGGCGAAAACCAGTACGCTCGCCGCCATCATCAGGCAGACGGCAGACCGCCGTCGCATCAGCGCCTCCCCACCAGGTACCTCGGCCGTCTGGCTGGTACGTCCGCCAAACAATGACTGAAAAGTGTACAGAAGTCCTGAAATACGGCCATGGCGCATCTCGTTCGCGAGGCTACCCGGTGCCCGGATTCCACCGGGACCGAAGTCAGGAACGCGGTGTGCCCGCGGTCTGGCTTGACTGGAGCCGCGGTCCCCGCAACGGCAGCTGTACCTTGGTGACCAGCGCGTGTTCGAGCGCCGGCCCGAGCATGACCGCTGCCGTGTTCGTGATGTGGGAGTCGTCGCGGTACAGCAGCACGCTGCCCCGTACGGCCGGGCAGGGCCCGGTCCCCGGGCACAGGATGACGTTCAGGTCGACCGCGCTGACCGCTGGTTCGCGGCCCTCGACGACCGCCTGCAGCAGCGGGTCGCGGGGCAGTCCGGAATCCCGCGGGAACGAGCACGACCGCCAGTTGTCGATTGCGCCGGAAATACACGCCGGAATGTCTCCCGGTGGATTCGGGGTGTCGACGATGTAGACCAGCGGAGCACCCAGGGACGCGAGCCGTGCGATCGTGTTCCGCCATCCCGCCACAACCTTTTCTTCGTCGCCGGTGTACCGGTTGTACGTACTCAGGAAGATCGCGYCTGGCTTTGGTTCCGCGGCGAGCCGGCGAAACGTGTTCTCCCGCCAGGTGTCGCACTCGGTGAACTCCCGGCCGAGCTGCTCGCTGCGGACCGAGATGGCGGGTAACGGACAGCCGACCTTGGTCAGCACCTCCACCGACCAGTCGCTGCCGCGGGCCACGTGGTAGACCGCCCCGAACCACTGGGCGGCGTGCGAGTCCCCCAACAGGACCACCCGGCCGGTGGCGCCGTCGGTGTTCAGCTGGCAGGGCGGGCTCGTGGTCTGGCGGGGACTTGCCATGCAGCCCTCCGGAAGCCGCGGCAGGTCGTCGTACGCGGACCAGGGGGCGGGCGTCACCGGGCCGCTCAACAGGCCGCCGGGTTGGTCGAACGGGTCACGCACCACCGTGGCCGCGGGCAGGTGTGGCAGCACCGCCACCGCGTCCCGGTCACCGCCCCGCATCCGCTGCAACGCATCGGTRCCGACCAGCATGCCGGTGGCGGCCGGCAGCAACGTCGCGGTGACGGCGATCGCGAGGCCACGACGCCAGCCCGACGCCGCGACCGCCGAGAGCCGCACCGGACGCTCGACCAGCCGCGCCGACAGCTCGGCCGGCACTGCACAGGCCGCGACCACTGCCGTGCGCGTCTGCCAGCTCAGGTCTCCCACCCGCGCCTCGACCAGGACGAGCACGGCCCAGTGCCACAGGTACAGGCTGTACGACCGGCTTCCGATGACGGTCAGCACCCTGGTCCCCAACAACCGGCCCGCACCCGCCCGGAGGCTGCGGTGTCCCGGGCGGACGCCGGTACCCGCCGCGATGACCGCTGCCGCGCCGAAGGTGGGCAACAAGGCCGCCGTGYCCGGGTAGACCGTCACGCTGTCGTAGCTGACGACGGCGGTCACCACCGCCACGCACCCCGCCCAGCCGAGCACGATCCTTAACCCGGTGACGGTGCGGCCGCGGTCGAGTCTGGCGAGCGCCGGCGTGGCGAAGGCGACCAGCGCACCGACGCCGAACTGCCACGCCCGGGTCGGCGAGCTCAGGTAGGCGACCGGCGTCTCCACCAGGGTCCAGTGCAGCGACAGCGTCAWCGACAGGGCGACGAGCCCGAGCGTGACCGGGACCGCGACGGCGGCCAGCGACATCGTGACGCGCCGGGCGAACAGCACGACGAGCAGCAGGAGCAGCGGCCAGACGAGGTAGAACTGCTCCTCCACGCTGAGCGACCAGAAGTGCAGCACCGGACTGGGATCCCGACCGCTGGCGAGGTAGTCGGTCTGGTTCGAGATGAACCGCCAGTTGACCAGGTAGACCGAGGCCGCCGCGACGTCGTGCACCGTCTCCGCCTGGCGCAGCGGCGGCATCGTCAGCCAGCTCGCCACGGTGACGAACACCAGGACGACGCAGGCCGCCGGCAGGATGCGCCTGGCCCGGCGCGCGTAGAATCCCGCCAGGCTTATCCGACCGGTGACCTCGGCCTCCCGCACGAGCAGGCTGGTGATGAGGAACCCCGAGACGACGAAGAACACGTCGACCCCGACGAACCCGCCAGCGGCGTGGGGGACCTGACCGTGGTAACACAGCACGGGCAGCACAGCCAGGGCGCGTAGCCCTTCGATGTCGGGGCGGAAGCCGAGCCGTTCCTCGATCCGCACCAGACCCGGGTGGGGTCGCCGCAGCGGCACGGTGACCGCGCCGTCCGTCGTCCTCATGGTCCTCATGCTCCTCAGGCCGACCGTTCCCACGGTCCGCCCGGCCTGATCAGTGCCATAGCACGGTCGGGTCGACCCAGCCGGTGGCCAGCAACGCGATGACCGCCAGGCCGACGGTGATCGCCAGCCCGTCGGGCCAGCGCAGGTGCTCGGAGGCCGGGAAGTCCAGATCGTCGTCGTGACGTTCCACGTCGCTTCACCCCTGGCGCAGGGCCGCGCTGGCGGGTGGAGCGCCGTGCGAGGGCGAGACCGGAGCGCTGTGAGCCGGAGCGCTGTGAGCCGGCGCGCTGTGAGCCGGCGGACCGCCGGTCCATGCCCGGACCACGGAGTCGGGCTGAGACTGCCTGGCGCGGTGCCGGCTGCGTGCCGGCCGGTCGCCGCGTCCCACGAGCAGGCGGCTCAGGTYGAACAGGAGCGGGACGCTCAGATAGCTGTGGCCGAGCTGAAACAGAATCACGAGCCAAAAGTTTCCCCAGCCGAACCTCCAGACGTCGAGACCGATGCCGGTCCATGTCGCGCACGTCGTCAGCAGTAGCCAGCAGAAGGCGGTCCGAACCACGCCGCGGACCATCGGGTTCCCCCTTTTGCGCACGGAGCCGGTCGCCACCCAGGATGCCGTGCGACCACGCACCATGTGCAGGATCGCGACAGCGTGGCRGAAGCTGTACACAAGTTGCACCCGCAGCACTTCGAAACGCCATCGACCGCGGCTGGTGGCCGGGAGCAGGACCAGCCACACCCAGGCGGCGGCCAGGAAGGGCAGGAAATTATAGGGCCGCACCAGCTCCGGGTAGACGTACACCATCAACAGGCCAGGAATGTTAATGGTAAAGACGTTGATCGCGGTGGAAATATAGTAGAGGAACCCGCTCCAGAAGCAGACCCGCTGTTTCCAGTCGAGTCTGATGTGGCGTAGCTGACGGGTCCGCAGCAGGGCCATGGAGCCGCTGCACCAGCGGTACTGCTGGTTGATGAAACCGGCCAGGTCRGCCGGGCACAGGCCAGTCGCCAGCACCACCGGTACATAGCGGGTGGTGTAGCCCGCCGCCAGCAGCTTGACACCGGTGAAGACGTCCTCGCTGTGTTCGATCTGGGCGAAGCCGCCTGCCTTCCGCAAGCTGCCGCGCCGGTAGATCGCATTGGTTCCGACGCAGATCGGGACGCCGACGGCATCGCGGGACGGCTGCACCCAGCGATAGAAGAGCTCCTGGGTGGCGCCGGCGGTCCGCTGCAGCCAGCCCATCGACCGTTTCGTATCGAAGTGCTGCGGGCTCTGCACGATACCGACGCTCGGGTCGTCGAGGTACGGTGCCAGGTGAAAGAGGTAGTCCGGCCGCGGGCAGAAGTCGGCGTCGAAGATGGCGATGTAGTCGCCGCGCGAGTGCTCGAACCCGAACTGGATGTTACCGGCCTTCTTCATCCGGCCCCGGTCCGGCCGGCTCAGGTAGCTGAAGCCGTGGGCGGCGGCCGCGGCGGCGACCTCCGGGCGGCCGCTGTCGTCGAGGACGTACGCCCGTAGCTGCCCCGGCCACCTGACCCGGGCGATGTGTGAATAGGTGTTGAGCAACACCGGGAGAGGTTCACCCGCGCTGGGAAGAAAGATGTCGACGCTGGGGCAGTAGATCGGCCGCCAGCCGCTGACCAGGCCCTCATGGCTCTGTCTCGTTACGCGCCGCCGGTGCTGGGTGGCCACAATCGTGAAGGCCGAACAAATCGCGTTGAGCCCGAGTAGCAGGAGAAACACCCACAACGCCGACGCCAGCAGCGCGAACTTGACCAGGCTGAACGAGGCAAGGGTGAACGACGCGGTCATGCACAGTAGTACCCAGCGCCGCTGTCGGCCGAGGTAGGCGTACACCAGTCGGTCCGACGGCGGGCTTGGCAGCGACTCGTTCCGAGCTTCTGGGACCGGCGCTTCTGGGACCGGCGCTCCGTCGACGGCACCGTTCCTTGGCGCAATCCGATCCGCCGCATATTCCCTGGGGGGCATCACCGAGGCCGCGGCGGAAGAGTCTCTCCTTTGTTCGCCCAGCTCGGCGGCAAGGAACTCCTCGCCAAGATCGACCTCCACGGTCCCCCCGGTACCCTGTGATCAAGGTTGATGGTAGTCTATGGGGTCTCATGGGGACCGTTACGAGCGACCGTTACGAGCGATAGCCCCGGTACCCTTTGATCAATGCTGATGGTAGCCCATGTGGGCCGTTGCGACCCGGTGGCCCCGGCGTCGCCAGGGCTACCGCGACTGATACCGCCAACGGGAAGTTGTCGCGCAATTACGATGCGCTACGTCGGGCTCTCGGGGGTGGRCCGCGCCGTGAACGCGCCTTCAGGCACCTCTAGAATCCAGGCACAAATTCCGTCGTGAGCCGGTTGTCAGAACCACGGCTGCTAACGGAGACGGTAGGCACTCATGCGTGCGGCGCCGCGGTGCGCAATGAGTGCGCGTGAAGGTCAGGTTCCGGCGGGAGGGGGCGGCCGTGGGTTCGCAGACCGCGCGGCGACGGTTGCCGTGACGACGCCTGACGGGTCAGTTCCGTGGGACGTGGCAAACTCCCGCGCGACACCGCTGCTCGACAGTGACCCCGTGACTGTCGGGACGTACCAGCTCGTGGCGAGGCTGGGCCAAGGCGGGATGGGAATCGTCTACCTCGGCAGGAGCCGGGACGGGCGGCCCGTGGCCGTCAAGGTGGTCCGTACCGACCTCGCGCGGCAGCCCGAGTTCCTGGCCAGGTTCCGTCGTGAGGCCGAAGTCGCCCAGCGGGTCGCCAGATTCTGCACCGCGGAGGTGCTTGAGGTCGACGTCGAGGCCGATCGCCCGTACCTGGTGACGGAGTTCATCGACGGTCCCACGCTCGCGGACGCGATCGCCGCCAACGGTCCCATGGCGGAGGCCGACCTCGAACGCCTCGCCATCTCGGTCGCGGCGGCGCTCACCGCCATCCACGCCGCGGGAATGATCCACCGTGACCTGAAGCCGTCGAACGTCCTGCTGTCGCGGCTCGGTCCGCGGGTCATCGACTTCGGCATCGCGCGCGCGATGGATTCCACGACCTCGCTGACGACCTCCACCGGCCTGATCGGCACCCCCGCTTTCATGGCTCCCGAACAGGCGCGCGGCGCGCTGGTCACGGCGGCCGCGGACATCTTCGCCTGGGGCGGGGTGGTGACGTTCGCGGGCACCGGGATCGGCCCGTTCGGCAAGGCGACGACCCCGGTCCTGCTGTATCGAGCGGTGCACGAGGCGCCCAAGATCGACGGCCTGCCCGACGGACTCCGTTCGATCGTGGCGAAAACGATGTCCAAGGAGCCGGCGGACCGGCCGACCGCCAGCGATCTCTACCAGTCCCTCCTCGGCCTGTCCAACGTTGACGAGGCGGTGCGAGGCGAAGCTGGCCCAACCGCCGTCACCGTGGTCACGGATCCGCCGGTCAAGCCGCCGGCGCGCATGGACGCCGGAGCCTCGCGGACACCGTCCGACTCCGTGGGTTCCGTGGGTTCCGCCAACCCGGCGATGCCACCGCCGAGCGACGACATCCTGTCACCACTGGACCTGTCGCCACTGGACCGTCCGGCACCCGGCCGCGGCTACCCCGAGGGTGGCGAGCCGAAGCAGCAGCAGCGGCAGCGGCGCGGCCGGTGGCAGCGGCGCACGGTGGTGTCGCTGGTGGCCAGTCTCTGCGCCGTCGCGGTAGCGGTGACGGCCACCCTCATGTTCGTCACCCACAAGGACCCCGCTTCGGTCCCCGAGAGCATCGAGGTGTCGCGCCGGCTGGCGAGCGAGGCGGCGGCGGCTAGCACGACACAACCGCAGCTGGCCCGCCAACTTGCGCTGGCGGCCTACCGCGTCGAGCCCACCGAGGAGGCCCAGCGCAGCCTGATTGAGAACTTCGGCGGGGTAGAGATCAATACGCTGGTTGGCCACACCGAGCGGGTGATCGGAGTACGGTTCAGCCCCAACGGCAGAATGCTGGTGACGGGAAGCGACGACAGCACCGTCCGGCTCTGGGACATCAGCAACCCCATGGCCACCAGACCGCTCGCGGTCATCCCGGGGGACAGCGGCACCTTCCTGCAGGGCGGCTTCAGCGCGGACGGGCGGCTGCTGTCGACGTCCACCGACGACCACATTGTCCGGCTCTGGGACATCTCCGTGCCCGAGCGGCCCAGGTCGCTGGCGGTGCTGCGGGACGTCAACAACAGCGTCGCCTTCGCGGTCGGCGGAAAGACCATGGCTACCGCCGGCACCGACAACACCGCCAAGTTGTGGGACATCACCGATCCCCACCAGCCGCGGCTGGCGGCCACCCTCGTGGGACACACCGACTGGGTCAACACCGTGGCGTTCAGCCCGGACGGGAGAATRCTCGCGACCGGCAGCCACGACCGGACCATCCGGCTCTGGGACGTGTCGACCCCGACCCGGCCCACGCCGCTCGCGATCCTCAACGGGCACGAGAACGCGGTGCTCGGGCTCRCCTTCCGGCCCGACGGCAGGATCCTCGGATCGACGTCGGCGGACCGGTCCGCCCGGCTATGGGACATCGCCACGCCGACGGAACCGAAAATGCTATACACCTTCACCGACCGATCGGACTGGGTGAGTAGCGTTGCCTTCCGCGTCGACCTGCACCTGATGGGCACGACCGCGCGGAAGGCCGCCCGGCTGTGGGACATCTCCGACCCGCGCAATCCCCGCCCGGTCGGCGGCCTGCTCGGACACACGGCGACGGTGCGGCGCGTCCAGTTCAGCCCGGACGGCACACTGGCCGCCACCTCCGGCGACGACAACACCGCCCGGTTGTGGGACATCGACCCGGCCCATATCGCCAAACGTGCCTGCACCGATCCGACAGCCGTGATGAGCGAGGCCGAGTGGGAGCGGCACGCCCCGCAGATCCCCTACCCGTCGCGGTGCCCATAGCGGAGTGATCCCGGCCGGGCCGGCGTGGTCGCCACCCTGCGTGGCGAGGCCGTTGCTGATCGGTGACGCTTCGCCACCCTCCGACAGGATACTTAGTTAAGTACCGCGTAGAGTACCGAGGTACTCTACGCGGTATTACCGCCACGGTACTATCGCCGCATGCCCAGAACCGTTACCCTCGGCGCCGCCCGCACGCCCACCGGCAAGCTCGGTGGCGGCCTCGGCTGCGCGGCACTCTGCTCGGGCGGCGGCCAGGGCGACGCTGTCACCCTGGAGGCTTGATGATGCCGCTGGACGGACTCCGCGTGGTGGAGCTCGCCGCGATCGGGCCTGCGCCGTTCTGCGGCATGATGCTCGCCGACCTTGGCGCGGACGTGCTGAGAGTCGAGCGGCCGGGCGGGCCGGCCGACGCGTGGGGGCGGTCGCCGGTCCTCGACCGCGGCCGGCGCACCGTGACGCTCGACCTCAAGGACGCCGGCCAGGTCGCCCAGGCGCTCGACCTGGTAGCCGACGCGGACGTGTTCCTCGAGGGCTTTCGGCCCGGCGTGGCCGAACGGCTGGGCCTGGGGCCGCGCGAGTGCCTGGCCCGCAACCCGCGGCTGGTCTACGGTCGGATGACGGGGTGGGGGCAGAACGGGCCATACGCCCACACCGCCGGCCACGACATCACGTACCTGGCCGTCAGCGGCGCGCTGCACGCCATCGGCCGTGCGGGGGAGCGGCCCGTGCCGCCGGTCAACATGCTCGGTGACTTCGGCGGGGGCGGCATGCTGCTCGCCTTCGGGGTACTGGCGGGCGTGTTCCACGCGCGACGCACCGGCCGCGGTCAGGTCGTGGACGCCTCGATAGTCGACGGCGCGGCGCTGTTGACGGGCATGGTGCACGGGTTCCTGGCGGAGGGGTCATGGCGGGACGACAGGGGTGTCAACCTGCTGGACGGCGGCGCCCCGTTCTATGACACCTACGTCTGTCAGGACGGCGGGTATGTCGCGGTCGGCGCGTTGGAGCGGAAGTTCTTTCGTGCGCTGGTCCAGCGGCTTGGCCTCGAAGACGATCCGGCATTCCACGGCGACCACCTGGATCGGGCTCGGTGGCCCGCGATACGGGCGAGGCTCACCGAGACCTTCGCCAAGCGTCCGCGCGACGAGTGGCACGTCCTCTTCAGGGACACCGAGTGCTGCGTGGCGCCGGTCCTGTCACTGGCCGAGGCGGCCGCCGACGAGCACAACGTCGCCCGTGGCGTGTTCCGTGAGCTGGACGGTGTCCGCCATCCGCAACCGGCTCCGCGTTTCGGCGACGGCTAGGGCGTGTCGGCGACGGCTAGGTTCCGGCTGCGGTGACGCTGCGAATGCCGTCGAGCACAAGCGAGGCAAGCTCCTCGTAGGCATCGGCGTCGTGTAAGCCGGTGGCGGCAAGGACGCGACCGGTCTGGATGCGCTCCATCGTCGCGGCGATCGTGTCGGCGATGAACGCCGCGTGAACATCGCGGAATTCTCCCGCAGCGACGCCGTCGCCGATGAGCTGACGGACACGCGCGGCGGCCGCGGCGATGTTGTGCTCATACACCTCCCGGGCGACGTGGTGCGCGGCGAGGTCGAGCCTGAACGCGGGCGATGCCGGACGCAGCGCGCGACCGATCGCCGCCAGGTAGGCCACGAGCCGGTCGGCCGAGGACGCGGCTTCGGCGGTCTCGGTCTCGACCTGCGCGGTGGCCCGGCGGAAGTAGTGCCTCACCGCGTTGACCGTAAGCTGCTCCTTGGACTGCCCGAGGGCATACAACGTCGTCTTGGAACAGCGCAGCCGCGCGGCGAGYTGCGCGAGCGTGAAAGTGCGGAATCCCTCGGCCAGAAAGAGGTCGACCAGATCGTCGAGCAGAACCTCGGGGCGTGTTCGTGCTGTCGGCACGGCATGATCCTATTCGGTGGCGCCTCGGGCCTCGGCGGTGAGGTCGCTTTCCTCCGCTTTCCTCATCGCTACCTCCTCGTCGGCGTCCTGCCGACAGCGATGAGCGTGCCCTTCGCCCGCGTATGCGACATCCGACCCGCGGTGCTTGGATCCGGGACCTGGCTCCCACCAGGGTGGGTCCTTCGACCCGGTTCAGGCACAGCGATGCTCCGGTGTGTCGATGGTCGGGTGTGTCGATGGTCGGGTGTGGGTGTTCAGTCCTCACTCGTCTTCTTCAGGGCGTAGACGGCGGCCTGGGTCCGGCTGGTCATGCCGAGTTTTTCGAGGATGCTGGAGACGTAGTTCTTCACGGTCTTCTCGKAGAGGTGTATCCGGGTACCTATCTGCCGGTTGGTGAGACCTTCGGCGATGTGCTGGAGGATTTCGCGTTCCCGGGCGCTGAGGGAGGCCAGCGTCGGGTCTTCCCTGGGCCCTTGGCGCATTCTGTCGAGGACGCGGCGGGTGACCGATGGCGAGAGCAGCGACCCGCCGGCGGCCACGGTGCGGATGGCGCTCACCAGGTCGTTGCCGCGGATCTCCTTCAGGACGTAGCCGGCGGCACCGGCCATGATGGCGGAGAACAGGGCCTCGTCGTCGTCATAGGACGTGAGAATGAGGCAGGCGACGTCTGGATGGGCGGAGCGGATGTCGCGGCACACGTCGATGCCGCTTCCGTCGGGGAGCCGGCCATCGAGGACGGCCACGTTGGGCAGGAGCGCCGGGATTCTGCGGATCGCCTCGGCGGCGAGTCCGGCCTCGCCGACCACCTCGATGTCGTCGTGGCGATCGAGGGTCTGCCGTAGACCGTTACGCACGATTTCGTGGTCGTCGAGAATGAATACCCGGATCGTCTTCATGCGGAGGAGGATACGGTGCCGTCCTCGGAGCCGCCACGCTGTGAAATGGATGCCGGGTTCGGGACCTTCGGCCCTTGGACCGGTCCTTGGCCCGGCGTCGACGGGTGTCTGCCAGCCACCGCGGCGGCGCGTCGGCGGCGCGTCGGAGGCGGGGGACGGTGGGGACGTTGGTCCCAGGTAGGATGGACCTTCGTTCCCTCCATGCACGACCCGAGCATGCTGCCGCGGCCGCCGGGACGCGGGCAGGCTCGTGCCATGAGTCTGGAGACCACGGTGAACCCGCTCCCGGCGGAGCGAGGCGCCTCGGCCTCGGCGCCAGCGGTGGCGCCGACGGTGGCGTCGGGGCCTCCTGCCAGGGTCGTCGAGACGGCGCGGTCCGTGCTCGTCTTCCTTGGAGATCGTGTCTTCAAGGTCAAGAAGCCGGTCGACCTCGGTGCCATGGATTTCCGCGGCAGGCAGGCGCGGTTGGCCGCCTGCGAGGCCGAGGTGAGACTCAATCGTCGCCTCGCGCCCGACGTCTACCTCGGCGTCGCYGATGTCATCGGACCGGACGGGGAGCCCTGCGACCACATGGTCGTGATGCGGCGACTACCCGAGGCGCGCCGGCTGTCGACGCTTGCCGAAGGTGGCACCGAGGTCAGGGCGGAGATCCACGCCCTCACCCGGGTGCTGGTCGACTTCCACGCCCGGTGTGAGACCTCGTCCCGGATCGCCGAGGCAGGTGGCCTGGACCGTCTGCGTGGGCGGTGGGACGCCTGCTTCGCCCGGGTACAGCGTGACCATGGCGCGGCGGTGAGCGCCAGCATCCTCGACCATGTGAACCGTCTCGCCGTGCGGTACCTCGACGGCCGCGACGAGCTCCTGCGGGAGCGGCGCGAGGCCGGGCGGATCCGCGACGGGCACGGCGATCTGTCCGCCGCGGACATCTTCTGCCTCGACGACGGGCCCAGGGTGCTCGACTGCCTGGAGTTCGAACCCGGGCTGCGGGCGGCCGACGTCCTCGCGGACGCCTGCGCCCTGGCAGCCGACCTCGAGTGGCTCGGACGCCGCGATCTCGCCCGGCTCTTCCTCGATCACTACCGTGAGATGGCTGGTGAGACCCATCCTCGGTCGCTCGAGGATTTCTACTGGGCGCTGGCCGCGCTGGGGCGCTGCCAGGCGGCGTGCCAGCGTGTCGCGGCCGGCGAGAACGCGGCGGCGGAGGCGCGGGCCTTCGCTGACCTGGCACTGGCCCGGTTGCGCTGGGGCCGGGTCCGACTCGTGCTGGTCGGCGGCCAGCGCGGCACCGGGAAGTCCACGCTCGCCGGCGGGCTCGCCGGCACGGAGCGGTGGACCGTGCTCCGCTTCGACGACGCCGCGGCGGACCTGGCGGCCTCGGCCAACCGTCACGATCTCGCGGCGGGGGGATGGGCAGATGCAGGGGGATGGGTACCGGCCGACGACGTCGACGCGGTCCACCAGGAACTGCTGCGCCAGGCCGGCACAGCGCTGCGCCGCGGCGAGTCCGTCGTGGTCGACGCACCGTGGAACCGGCACAGCCAGCGCGCGCAAGCGGCCGATGTCGCTCGCCGTGCCTTCGCGGACCTGGTGCAACTGCGCTGCACGGCCCCGCCCGATCTCGCGGCAACCCGTACCGACCGGCGTTCCCCGGCAACCACCGCGGCAACCAGCGCCACAGGGTCCGTCGGCCTTGGYCGTCTCGCCGACACCGTCTCCCGGATCGAACCCTGGCCGGAAGCCAAGATCATCGATACGGCGGTGGCCATCRCCGAGTCGCTGCACAACGCCMGCCGCGCCGCGGCCTGATCGGCACGCGAAGCGATGTTCCGCAGTGCTCTGGGTGCTCTGGGTGTTTCGGGTGCTCTGGGTGTTTCGGGGAAGACCGGATGGCCCGGGAGCGGCCACCGCCGAGCGCGGGTAACGCATCGACAGCTGATGGGGATCGCCAATGCGTCCGCGGCAACCGAACCGGTTCTAGTACTGTTCGGGCGTGGGCATGGAAACTGGGTCCGCAGCCAGCCAGAAGCGGGCGGGAACGGACCCTTCGTCGGTCTCTTCGTCGGTCTCTTCGACGGGCTCACCGACGAGCGAGAACCTGACTTTCCCGCTCGTCGCGCGGCTCGAACTCGATGAACTGCTGACGCAGCTGGTTGACCGGGCCCAGGATGTGCTGGCCACGCAGAGCCGGTTGCGCGGGCTGCTGGCGGCGAGTCGGGCCATCGCCACGGACCTGCGGCTGCCGGTGCTGCTCAGGCACATCGTGGAGGCGGCGTGCGAGCTGCTGGACGCCCGGTACGGGGCGCTGGGCGTCGTCGCGCCGGACCGCACCCTGGAGGAGTTCGTCCACGCCGGCATGGACCCGCGGGACGTCGACCGAATCGGTCATCTGCCCACCGGCCACGGGGTGCTCGGTCTACTGATCGATGATCCTCGGCCGCGTCGCCTCGACGACATCTCCCGTGACCCGAGTGCGTATGGCTTCCCCCCCGGCCATCCGCCGATGAGGACCTTCCTCGGCGTACCTATCACCGTGCGCGGCGAGGTGTTCGGCAACCTCTATCTGACCGAGAAACGCGGCGGCACGGCCTTTACCGCCGAGGACGAGGAACTCGCGCTCGCCTTGGCCGCCAGCGCCGGTGTCGCGATCGAGAACGYCCGGCTGTTCCACGACACCCAGCAGCGGCACCGGTGGATGAGCGCGTCCGCCGACGTGACCCGCCAGATCATGGCCGATGCCGACGGCGCCCTCGAGTCTGTTGCGGAACGCGTCCGCACGGTCGCCGACGCGGAGTTCGTCTCCATCGTCCTGCGCGACGAGGAGGCCGGCAGCGCGCGGGTCGCCGTCGCCGTCACCGTCGGAGCGGACACCGTTTCCGGCGCCGGTCAGCGGATACCTCTCGACGGCACCCTCACCGGTCGGGTGATGGCCGAGCAGCAGCCGTTGCGCGTGGAGGACGCGCAGCTTGACGCCCTCCCCGAGGAACGGGACGCCGCCACCGGCCCCCTGATCGTCCTCCCGATGGTCGCCGGCACCGACCACGTGTCCGGAGTGCTGCTTGTCGGTCGAAACCGGGGGAAGCGTCCCTTCAGCGACACCGATCTCGCCAGTGCCGCGAGCTTCGCGGGCAACGTCGCGATCACTCTGGAACTGGCGCGGGTCAAGGCCGACCGGGAGCGGTTGGTGGTCCTGGCCGACCGTGGTCGCATCGCCCGTGACCTGCATGACCACGTCATCCAGCGGATGTTCGCCGTTGCGCTCGGCTTGCAGGACATCGCCCAGTACGAACGTCCATCGAACGCCGAGCGCATCAACCAGTACGTCGAGGACCTTGACGTTACGATCAAGGACATTCGGCGGTCGATCTTCGAGCTGCGTGCCAGCGGCGCGTCCAAGCGAAGCCGACTGCACGCCGCGATCGACCGGATCGCCGAGGACGTGCGTCCGGCCCTCGGCTTCACGCCGACCGTCCGCTACTCCGGACCGCTCGAAACCGTGATCGGTGACGATCTCGCCGACCAGGTGATCGCTGTCGCCCGGGAGTCGTTGACCAATGCGGCGCGGCATTCGCAGGCCGGGACCGTCGAGCTCCGTATCGGCGTGGCCGGCGAGTCGGTGGTCGTCGACGTGATCGAC
Source organism: Frankia sp. CgMI4 (assembly GCF_001756285.1). NCBI lineage: Bacteria > Bacillati > Actinomycetota > Actinomycetes > Frankiales > Frankiaceae > Frankia > Frankia sp. CgMI4. The sequence continues at coordinate 12,659 of NZ_MAQZ01000098.1, read as the reverse complement.
GACGGTGTCGGCATAGGTCCCGGCGGCCGGCGCAGCGGGTTGGACAACCTCCGGACCCGGGCCGAGCAGCTCGGCGGATCTTTCACCCTCACCACACCGGCAGGCGGGGGCACCCACCTGCACTGGGCTGCGCCCCTGTGACACTGGGCCGCGCCCCTGTGACACTGGGCTGCGCCCCTGTGACACTGGGCCGCGCCCCTGCGCGGGGAGACCGTTGGTCCGCTGAGGGGGGACGATCGGCCCATGTGACCAGGCGGCAGCCGCGGGATGGTTGACTCATGAACCTTCCCGTGAATCTCCCCGCCCTTCGCCTGTCCCGCTCGATGCCAGCTCCGGCGTCAGCCGCGGAGAACGGCACAGCGGCTGCGGGCACGCACCGACCGTACCGGGCGATCRAACCGGGCAGTCGGTCCTGCTGCTGCCCCTCCGAACCGGTGGCGCAGGCRATATTTGTCCCCGGTGACACGCGTTCMCATGAGGTCGAGGTGCTGTTGTGCGCCCATCACCTGCGGTGCAGCGCGTCGACACTGAGGTCGTTGGGCGTCGCCGTCTACGACCGGCAGGGGAACCCGATCGAGGACACGGCCACGCTGTTCGGCCGGGACCGCTGACCCTCGGTTCGGCTGACCCGTCGGGTTCGCGTGAACGACTGAACAATGATCCGTCGTCGCTGATTCCGCCAGGTTGTCAGGTTGTGTCATCAGGTCCCATGGCCTCGCGTCGACGCCAAGGAAGGCGGTGACACATGAAATGGATGACAGCGGATGGTCATCTCATCGAGGAGACGGTCGTCAAGGCCGGTCCCGAGCGTCCGGCACGAGTCCTGCGGGTGACCCGGCAGGAGCGTGCGGTCGGCCAGTATGCGTGCTGGGCCGATCTGATCGTCAATATTGATGTTCGGCGGATGACCGAAGTCGAATGAATGACCTGTTATTGGTGCAGGACTGAGCACGGGTCTGAGATGTCGAGGGCCACTGAGTTCTCCCCGCGAGGCGCCGTTCTGGAGGTCGTCCGTGTGCAACTTTCCGGCTGCAGAATCCTGGGACGAGACCGATCTCGCGGCCTGTGTGATCGGGGGCGTGAGAGAGAACGCCCATCGTCTGGGGGTATTCTGGCGGTCGCATCCCGYGACTCCCGGTTCGAGCGGAGACTGGGTGGAGGTGGTCGATATCGGCGCCGGCCGGCTCGCCATCTGCGTCGGCGACGCGGCCGGACACGGCGAGCAGGCCGCGAGGTTCGCGCGACGGTTTCGGGAGGCGATGCGCCGGCACCTGCTCGCGGGTGAGGAGCCCGAGGCGACCATGCATCGCACGATGAACGATATCGCTGGACCCGGCGATATCGGGGAAATGTTTGCTACCGCTTTTCTCGCCGTCGTCGATGCCCGGTCAGGCCAGGTGGTCTACGTCAACGCCGGGCATCCGCCCGCCCTGCACCTGCCCGGGTCCGCGGCTGGCGGCGGCAGCTGCGCCCGCGAGCCACGGTCGCTCGGTCCGACCGGGCCCATCCTGTCTGACCTTTTCGCCGGAAGCGAGATCTGGTCGTCCCGATCGCTGACCATGGACGTCGGAGACCGCCTACTGCTGTACACCGACGGCATCAGCGAGGCGCGCGACGCGCACGGCACACAGTTCGGGACGGAATCCCTGTCCGCCGGCCGGATCGGAACCGACTCGCCTGACACGTTGCTTGACCGCCTTTTCGCGCAGCTCGCCATCCATGCGCACGGGGTCGACGGGGACGACCGCACGATGGCGATCCTGGCCCGCGATCCACTGGTCGCCCCCGCCGCCGGCTACTCACCGCGCTGTCGGGCCGCGGAGAGGACCCTGGCAGCTGACGGGGCGTCGCGAAGCAGCATTGAGAAGCAGCCTGGTCGGGAGAGACGAGGTCCGTCATGTTCGCGGTACGAATTCACGGGTTCGGCGGTCAGGGCGTGCTGACCATCGCCGAGCTGTTGACCATCGCGGCAGTTACGGAGGGTCGCTACGGACAGGCATCCATGGCCGGCGGGCCGGAACACATCGGCCACCCTACGGTCGCCTGCTGCCGGATCGACGACGATCCATTGCCCGGGTGGGAACCGGTCGTGTTCCCGGATGCGGTCATCGTCCGGGACGCGGCGCTGCTGCACGTCTCCGACGTGTTCCATGGACTCGGGGCGGATGGGTTCATCCTGCTCGACTCGGCACGCGACCTTGACGATTTCGGGCTGCCCAGGCTCACCCGGTACCGGCCCGAGCGGACGATCAGCATGCCCGCCAGCGAGATCGCCCAGCGTGAGCTGGGGCATCCGCTACCGAACACGGCTCTGCTCGGTGGCTTTGCCGCGTTGACCGGAATCGTTTCGATCATCGCGGTCGAGACGGCCATCCGGGAGCGGTTCGCCGGTCGRCTCGCGGACGACGGCATCGAGGCGGCTCGGGACGCCTTTGYGTTCGTCCGCTACACCGAGCGGCGCAGGGCCGGGCTTCTGCCGGTAGCCCAGGCCCAGGAATGAGCCTGGGCGCCGGCAGGCCGTGCCGGCAGTGAGCCTGGGAGCCGGCAGGCCGGCGGCGGAGGTCCAGGTCAGCCGACCTGTGACCTGCTCGACCGTGCGCAGGCCGCGGCCGACGATGGCGGTCTTCTCCACCGGGAAACCAAGGTCGGAAAGTTGGTCGACGGCCCTCTCGGCCTCGCTGTAGGTGTCGAAGGTGGCCACCACCTGCTGCGGCTCGCCTACCCGGTCCACCGGGGTCCCGCCCGGAGCATCATCGAAGCGCGGGTTCCCGCGGTGGAGAAGACCCATCCGAGGCGGAGGCGACCCGGGGCCGAAAGGTGATCCGGGGCCGAAAGGTGATCCGGGGCCGAAAGGTGATCCGGGGCCGAAAGGTGATCTGGGGCCGAAAGGTGATCCGGGGCCGAAAGGTGATCCGAGGTCAGAAGATGATGGTGTGTCCTTCGCGGGATGCGTCGGTGGCGGTGTAGGCGACGCCGTCGACTTTCAGACCGTCCTGATCAAGCAGGGTGATGATGCCGCCCCGGTTGCCCAGCCCGACCGGGGGTGCGAGCGGGATCCGCACGGTGTCCCCGGCTGGCAGGTTGGTGGGCGGAAGGGGGAAACGGTGCCGACCGCTGTCGATGATCGTCCAACCGGTGAGGTCGACGGGCCCTGGGGTGGTGTTGAGCAGGGTGACGGACTCGGCTTCCGGTGCCGGTCCGATGGGGTTGACCAGGGCGGCGACGATGCGCAGGCGCCGGTCGGGTTCCCCGGGGGCTGGTTGGCCGCCCGGTCCGGCCGATGGAACGGCGCGCAGGGTGTGGCCGGTCGTGTCGTCGGTGTGCCAGGCCTGGCTCTGGAAGGCCAGGAACAGTGCTGTCCAGCGGCCCGCGGTGGGGAAGTGGAAGAGCAGGGCACCGTCCTGCCAGCTGCCGTCGTCGGCGATGAAGCGACCGCTGTTGCCCTGGTTCATGTGGACGTCATGCACGCCGTTGCCGGGTACGAAGCCAAAGATCTTGTCTGGTTTCGTGGGCTCGGGCCCCCATCGCTGGCCGAAGGCGTAAATGTGGCTGGTCGGATCGGCGGTCGCACGCTGGACGTGGTGGTCGAGGCGGTCGGCGAGGTCGTTGTCCGGGCCGGGGCGGTCGGGGGGGAGCGCGTGCAGCCMGGTGCGATCGAACAGGTTGCCCCGGACGAAGTCCAGGGCGAGACCGCCGGGCCTGGACTTCAGGGGGGTGAACCCGTCGGGCAGGTCAACGAGGCGGTCGAGGATCGGATGGTGGAACTCCTCGACCGCGATGTACAGCAGTTMGGACGGGGGCTGGGCGGACAGAACGTTTACGGCGACTCGGAAAGAGCCACCACCCTCGACGTGTATCTGGTAGTGCGGGCTGTCGTGCCCGCCCTCCCTGCGCCGGTCGAGTAGCCGGCCTTTCAAGACGCCGTAGCCTGCCAGCGGCATAACATTTCCCCGATTTCCGCGGCGATGAAAAGATCCGGCTGAACGATATCATTCCCGTCTGGCCAGGCGGGTGCGGCGGGGGGAGCTCACCTATCGGTTGGTCTGCGGTCACCCAACGGTGATGCGGGCCGCCTGCGGGCCGGCGGCCGACCCCCATCATGGAGGGACGGTCATGAAAAGGCGGTGATTCATGGTCGGCGTGGCGCCCGGGCGGTTACCGCCGGAGTGTCTCCAGGCGGGATACAAGGTCCGTAGGCGGCGGCATGTCGCGCATTTCCCGGCGTGTCTCGCCTACGGCGAGATCAGGGTCGGCGACGATCTCATCCCGGCCGACCTACGGGCCAGGCCGCTCGCCGCTCCCGGCTGAGGGCGAGGGTCGCCGCGTGCAGCCCGGCCATGCCGTGTACCCCGGCGCCGGGAGGGGTGGCGGCGGAACACAGGTAGACGCCGGGCAGCGGCGTCGCCCAGGGGCGTGGCGAGAGCACCGGCCGGGCGACCAACTGGCGCAGGTCGGCGGTGCCACCGCCGATGTCGCCGCCGATCTCGTTGGCGTTGTGCGCCTCCAGCGCCGTCGGTCCCATCACGTGGCGGGCGAGCACCCGGTCGCGGAATCCGGGGGCGAAGCGTTCGACCTGGGACTCGAGCGCGTCGGTCATGTCGACGCTGGAGCCCAGTGGGACATGGCAGTAGGCCCACCCGGTGTGCCGGCCGGCCGGGGCGCGGCTCGGGTCGGCGGCGCACGCCTGAACGAACAGTACGAACGGCCGGTCTGGATGGTGGCCGCGGGCGACGGCCCGCTCGGCCGCGGCGATCTCGGCGAGCGTGCCGCCCAGGTGCACGGTCGCCGCCCCGGCGACCGCCGGATCGCGCCAGGGCACCGGTCCGTCGAGCGCCCAGTCAATCTTGAAAACTCCCGGTCCGTACCGGTATCGGCCGAGCGCGGCGCGGTAGCGGCCGGGCAGCGCGGCGTCGGCGACCGCGAGCACCTGGCGAGGGGTGAGATCGAGCAGCACGGCCCGCGCGGGCGGCAGTTCCGACAGGCTGGTCACCGGGGCGCCGGTGACCAGTTCGCCGCCGAGTTCGCGCAGCCGGGCGACCAGGGCCTCCGCCAGTGATGATGATCCACCGACGGCTACCGGCCAGCCGACCTGGTGCGCGAGCACCCCGAGGAACAGCCCGTAGCCTGCGGTGACCGGGCGATGTAAATCGATCATGGAATGGGCGGCGAGCCCGGCGAACAGCGCTCGCGCCGCCTCACCGCGCAGCGCGGCGCGGGCGAGCGCGGTCGCGGACCACAGCCCGCGCACGCCGAACCGGGCGAGGGTCAGGGGCGCGGCGGGCGGCAGGTCGAACGGTGCCAGCACGCCCTCGGCCAGCCGCGAGCCGTCGGACGCCAGCGGGCCGACCAGCCGGCGCCAGCCGGAATCGACGCCGTCCCGGTCGGCGAGGCCCGCCGCGGTGGCGTCGAGGTCGCGGCGCAGCAGCGCCGCCGGGCCGTCGTCGAGCGGGTGGGCGAGCGGCACCGGCGGATGCGCCCACCGAAGCCCCTCGGTCGGGGTCGGGCCTGCGGTGGGGGTCGGGTCCGCGTAGGACGCCGGGTTCGCGGAGGACGTCGGGTTCGCGGAGGACGTCGGGCCTGTGCCGAAGGCGCGCAGTGCGGGGGAGGCGAGCGCGAGCGGCAGGACGGTTGCGCACACGTCGTGCCGGAAGCCGGACAGCGTCAGCTCTTCTGTTCGCAGCCCACCACCGGGAGTGCCCGCGGCCTCCCGGACGAGTACCCGCCAGCCGGCCTCGGCCAGCGTCAGGGCGGCGGTCAGCCCGTTTGGACCGRCCCCGACGATCACCGCGTCGAAGCTGTCCGTGCTCACGGTGCACCTCTTCCATGCGGATTCCAGGCACGATCGTGCCGCCGCCGGGCATCGAGCCCGAACGTGATGCCCGCCCGAACGTGATGCCCGCCCGAACGTGATGCCCGCCCAAACGTGATGCCCGCCCGTCCGGCCGCGACCCGGGGCCGCCGTCGCGCCGCTGGTCCGAGCCCAGGAGCAGATGCCACAGAAGGTGTCCAGCGTCACGCATAAATGGGGCGTCTGTCACAGAGGGAAACTCGGCTGTGGACTCGCACGTTGAGATCTGTGCATCATTAGTCACTTTCCGTTTCTGCGGGTCCAGGGTGGGCGTCGGATGTGGTCGGACCGCGGTGTCCGACGGGCGCCGGCAAACCGTCGCCAATGGTCACACTTCGGGGCCGATCTCCGACGAGACACCCGTCCCGCCGCATCGAACTCGAGGAGGATGCCATGACCGCTTCGGTTTCCCCGCCGTCACCGTCCCGGCACAGCCATTCGCCGCCCATGTCCGGGTCCACCGCCAAGAACGTGCGCCGGACCCGGGGTGACCACAACCCCCTGCGCCCCGATCTCCAGGCCTCCCTGGTCGTGTTCGTCGTGGCGTTGCCCCTGTCGCTGGGCATCGCCGTCGCCTCGGGGGCGCCGGTCGCAGCGGGTCTCCTCGCCGCGGTGATCGGCGGCGTCGTCGCCGGCGCCCTCGGCGGTGCGCCRTTGCAGGTGAGCGGGCCGGCCGCCGGGCTGACCGTCATCGTCGCCGACCTCGTCCACACCTACGGGTGGCGCGTTACCTGTCTGATCACCGCAGGGGCCGGGATTCTGCAGATCCTGCTCGGGCTCTGCCGGGTCGCCCGCGCCTCCCTGGCCGTCTCGCCGGCCATCGTCCACGGGATGCTCGGCGGCATCGGGCTGACGATCGTCCTCGGCCAGTTCCACGTGGTGCTGGGCGGACAGGCCGAGAGTCACGCCTGGGAGAACGTCGCGGCAGTGCCCGAGGCGATCATCGATCCGCACGGTTTCGCGACCCTCGTCGGCTTCGTCACCATCGCCACGATCCTGCTCTGGCCCCGGTTGCCGAAGAGGCTGCCGAACGCCGTCCGAGCCATCCCCGCCTATCTCGCGGCGGTCGTGACGGGCACCCTGCTCGCTGCCGTCGCGGGCTTCGACCTGCCCAGGGTCGACCTGCCCTCGTCCCTGTTCGACGCGGTCGCCCTGCCGGGCCTCCCACACGGCGACTGGTCCGGCATCGCGCTGGGYGTCGTCACCGTGGCCATCGTCGCCAGCGTCGAGTCCCTGCTCTCGGCCGTCGCGGTGGACCAGCTTGCCACCACCCGAGGCTGGCGGGGGCCGCGCGTCGACCTCGACCGCGAGCTGCTCGGGCAGGGCTCGGCGAACCTCGTCTCGGGCCTGGCCGGCGGGTTGCCGATCACCGGGGTGATCGTGCGCAGCTCCACCAACGTCGCCTCCGGCGGGCGTACCCGGAAGTCTGCCGTCCTGCACGGCGTCTGGGTGCTGCTGTTCGCCGTGTTCCTGGGCCGCATGGTGGAGTGGGTCCCGCTGTCCGCCCTCGCCGGCCTGCTCGTCGTCGTCGGTGCGCGGCTGGTCAACGTCGCGCATCTGCGCCACGTCCGCCGGCACGGGGAGCTGCCCGTCTACCTGGTGACAATCGTCGGTGTCGTCGCCCTCGACCTCCTGCAGGGCGTCGCCCTGGGTCTGCTCACCGCGCTCGCCCTGGTCCTGCGCCGGGTGCTGTGGTCGAGTGTCCGGCTGGTCCGCACCGGCGAGCTCTGGCAGGTGGAGGTCGAGGGGACGCTGAGCTTCCTGTCCCTGCCCCGCCTCGCGCGGATCCTGGGCCGTATCCCCGCCGGTGCCCCCGTCTCGATCGAACTCATCGTCGACTACCTTGATCACGCCGCCTATGAGCATCTGCGTGGCTGGTGCGCGAACCACGAGGCGTCCGGCGGGACGGTGAGCGTCGACGAGATCGGCCAGGTCTGGTTCCGCCGGCCGGCCGAGGTCGCGGAGCAACGGCGCCGCACYGTCGTCCCGCACCTCCCGCGCTGGTTCGCGCCCTGGTCGCAGTGGCAGGAACTGGAACTCGCCTCGTCATCGTCTGATWCCCCTTCGTCTGATTCCCCTTCGTCGGGATCGCGGTCTTCGGATTCCCAGCCCGCCGGCGTCACTCCGCCGGCGATCCACCCAGTCCAGGGCCCGGACCCGGCGGCGTCGGTGCCGGCGCAGGCCTCCCCCGACCGGACATTCGACCACGTCAGCACGATGCTGTTCGGGGTGAACGAGTTCCACCGGCGGGCCGCCCCGCTCCTGCGGGGCACCTTCGACGCGCTCGCCGGGGGACAGCAGCCCGGCGCCCTGTTCCTCACCTGCGCCGACTCCCGCATTGTTCCCAACATCATCACCAGCAGCGGTCCCGGCGACCTGTTCACGATCCGTAATGTCGGGAACATCGTCCCGGTGGACGACCCCGCCGGATCCGACCCGGACGCGCCCTTGCGGCGCAGTGGTGACCTGTCGGTGACCGCCGCGCTGGACTACGCCGTCGACGTCCTGCGGGTGCCCTCGCTCGTGGTGTGCGGCCACTCCGGCTGTGGCGCCATGCAGGCGTTGCTGTCCGGCACGCTCGACGGCRCACCCGACTCGGCCCTGGCGGGCTGGCTGTCGCACGCCGCCGCCTCGCTTGAGCGGACGCCCCCCGCCGGCACGGAGGATCTGCCCCCGGTGGAAAGGCTGGGCCGCGCCAACGTGGCGCAGCAGTTGGAGAACCTGCGCGCGCATCCGGCCGTGCGCCGTGCCCTGGCACGTGGCACGCTGGAACTCGTCGGCCTGTACTTCGACATCGCCGACGCGCGCATCTGGGTGCTCGAGGAGTCGACCGGCCGGTTCGTCGACCCGATGGACGCGTTGCCGACGGCGGTCATCGGGACCGGCTCGCGTCGCCGGTGGGACGCACCGGTGCGGGTGCCCGCACCCATGGTCGCGGTCGGCGCGGGTCCTGCCGACGAGCAACCGCCGCCCGCCGGCCGGCGGGCCCGGTGGCTCGGCCTGCCGCGGTAGTGCCGCAGCGGTGAAGGGCCGCCGATCGCCCGGGGCCCTGGATCCCAGGATCCGGGATCCAGGGATCCGAGGTGCTGACCCCGCGGATGCACCGATGGTCGGCGACGTCGACCGTTTGATGACGTCGACTGTTTGATGACAGAGAGTTGCCGAGGGTTAGGCGCGGTTTCAAGACCGGAGACCGTTACCAACCCTCGGCGATTCGCCGTCGCGCCAGTTCGCCGTCGCGCCAGTTCGCCGTCGCGCCAGTTCGCCGTCGCGCCAGTTCGCCGTCGCGCCAGTTCGCCGTCGCGCCAGTTCGTCCGCGGGGGTCACGAGGCCGGGATGACCCGCTCCGGGTAGTCCAGCCAGGATGTCTGACCGTCGGGGGTGACGGTGAGCCCGAAGCGGGCGCAGGACGGCCGCCCTGCGTTCACCCACCAGTCGTAGGCCATTTCGAGTTCGTCCCACAACCGTCGTGGCCCATACTGGGTGACCTCGTGCCCGTCCGACTGCCCGTCCGACCCGGCGGTCAGTGACGCCCACGAATGTGACGCCGCGTGGGACAGCAGAAGTGTTCTCGCCGGGCCGCCTTCCTCGATCTGCCCGGTGGTGCAGCCGGGCAGCCACAGGCCGACCGCGAATCCGGCCGCGGCGTCCGCGAAGGGCTCATCCAGATACCGGCAGGTTGTTCTGACGTCGGCGTCGTCCTCGCCGAGCCACCAGACGGGTCTGTCGGCCCGTTGGCCGCGCAGCCGCATGAAACCCGCATCATCATGAAAATGGCCCGAGGCGGTGCCGTCCGCGACGGTCAATGACAGCAGCGCCCCACCGAACTCGCTCGTGAACGGCAGCACGATCCGCCCGCCCGGCCGGGTCTGCGTGATCCAGGGGTAGGGAACGGTAACCACCGACGCCGTGGCGATGATCCGGTCGTAGGGAGCCCGATCGGGAAACCCCGCCGCGCCGTCCCCGACGACCACCGTCACCGGACGGCCGATTCTGGCGAGGGCCGCGCGGGCGTGCCCCGCGATTCCCGGATCGATCTCGATGGTGGTGACCTGGCCGGTCGGGGTCCGCTCGGCGAGCAGCGCCGCGTTATAGCCGGTCCCGGTACCGATCTCGAGGACGTTCATCCCGTCCCGCACATCGAGGAGGTCGAGCATCCGGGCCATGACCCACGGCGCGCTGCTGGAACTGGTCGGTATGACGCCCCTACCGTCGTACCTGCCCGTCCCGTCGTCGAYCTGCGTCGTGATCCCGTCGTCGCCGCGGCACAGCTCCGACCACCGCTGTGGATCATCCTGGCGCCGGAGCGGGACCAGGAAGAACCCGTCCTCGTCCCGGACCCAGATCTCATCCGGGATGAAATCCTCGCGGTTCACCCGGCGGACGCTCACGCCTTCCCTGAGCCCTTGCACACGCCGCAGGAGACGGTCTCGTTCTTGCCGTCGCTGGTCACGGTGATCTTCCCGCTGCCGTTGCAGGTCGGGCAGGCTACCGGTTTCGCGTGCTTACCCACCCGACCGCCTCTCACCCGGGGTCATCTAGCCACCTGGGGCCACCTGGGGGTTCGGACCCACGGCCATGATTCCATCCGGACGGTGCCGCGCGTCAAGGGGCCGCGGCAGCCTCGTGGCCGGGCCGGGAAACCGGTCGAACCTGACGATTCTGATGCGATTTTCACTCGACCTCCAAGCGAGCGGTGGGTGATGACGCCGCTGCGTTCGGGCGGGTCGCCCACGATGCTGTAGTCGGGCAGAACGGTCACCCCGAGCCCCTGGGCGACCATGAGCTTTCCCATCCGCGCGCCGGCGCCGATGGACGCCGGACCCGGCGGATCTCGCTAAAGCGGGCGGCAGACGTGTGTCAAGGTCCAGTCGGTTCCGGTTCCGGTTCCGGTCGCGGTCCTGGTCGCGGCACTCTCCGTTTTCGGCTGCGTGCCGGTCGTGCCGTCATGACCGCCCGCGCCGATCCGATGGTGCAGGAGGGTCGCCGTCAACGGGGCGACGTCGATCCGCCAGAACATCTCGACCGGGCAGCGCAGGGCGGCCACGAGCACGCCCCGGATGACCGCCGGATGGGTCACCGCGATGATGTGGCTCGGTTCGGTGCTTCGCCGGACCAGCCAGTTCTCGACGCGGCTGAGCAAGCTCAGTAGGGATTCGCCGCCCGGCGGGGCCACCGCCGGATCGCTGTGCCACCGGCGCAGCTCGTCCGGGGGAATCTCGTCCAGGCTGCGCCCCCGCCAGGCCCCGACGTCCAGGTCGCGCAGGGCCGGATCCACCTCGGGGACGACGGGTAGGCCCGGGGCCCGCGGGATGGTGACGTCACCCTTGCGGGCACCGAGGCCCAGGGCGGCGGCGGTCTGACAGGCCCGCGCGGATCCGTCGCAGAGCACCCGTCCCGTCGCGGGAAGCGCGCCAGCCGCTACCGCCTCGGCGGCGCCGGCGGCTCGGTGCAGCCCGTCGGCGTCGAGAGGCTCGTCGATAGGGAACCGGGCGGCCCGCAGGGCCACGGTCGGCGCGCAACTAACCAGGGCCAGCCGCACCGGCGGCACCGATCGCACCGATCGCGCTGGTGGGGGCCGCGGTACGTCGGAACGCGCGTTCGGTCAACGTGCCGAACAGCAGGCCGATGGCCGCCCAGACGGTCGCCTGGATGGCGAGCGAGGCGATCCGGAACCGCCACAGCACGTCGGCCGGGAAGCCCTCCGGCGTCTCGTGCACGTGGGGCAGAACGGCGTAGACGACGCCCAGGACCACCAGCCCGCCGACGGCGGCGGCGATCGTCGCGTTCCAGCCGCCGAGCCGGCCGGTGAGCCGCCGCGCGGCCACACCCGTCCCGACCACGACGATCACCGAGATCAGGATCATGAGGAAGTACAGGACGGTCCGCCGGCCGATCGTGTCGGGATTGCCGATCGCGGGGGGATTCGCCGGGTACTTCAAATCGGGCAGGAGGTAGACCGCGGTGAACCCGGCGAGGGCGACCAGGGCGGCCGTCCCGCGGGGCCCGAGGGTGCCCAGGCGGCCCTGCACGCACGCGTACGCCAGGGCGAACATGCCGCCGATGGCGACGGAGAAGAGCAGCAGACCGGTGAACAGACCGAGCGTCGACTGCACGGTCCGGGACACCGGCTCGGACTCCTCGTGCGCGTGAGCGGCGAGACCCACCGCCTCGTGYGCATGAGTGGAACTCTCGCCCGCCGACTCGAAGGTGATCGCGTGACCGATCTGRCTCTCGCCGAGGGTCTTCGCGACGATGAAGGCGAGCACGGCGGCGACCAGACCGACGAGCATGCCACGGATCAACAGTGTTCGTGCCACAGCGTCTCCTCGCTGGAACAGATCGGGAGGAGGCGTTAGTGGCAGGGGAAGCCGAGCAGGTGGCGGGCGTCGTGCACGAACTCGTGGACGTAGTTCCCGCCGAAGATTGACAGCGCGCCCTGCTCGGCGCCGACGAAGTACAGCCCGAGCAGCGCCAGCAGCCCGCCGAAGAGCAGGAAGGGCACCAGCTCACGCATCGGGATGGTCGGCAGGGCCGGCAGGGCCGGCTGGGCGAGCGGTGCGGGGGAGACGGCGGGGTGCGCCATGAGGAGAACCTCCACTGGAATCACGCGTTCCACGGGTAGGACGGGTTCGGGCAATGGGTCTGACTTCCGAGACCGTCCAGGACGGACGGGCCGATCACAGTGGCGCGACCATGCCGGAATCACACCGGCTTCCATCACACGAACATGTAGAGATAAACAGCGCTATGTAATCCTGTCAAGTTTTATGGGCCGCCAGGATGGCTGGACGGGCCCGGGTGCGGTCCC
>NZ_MAQZ01000097.1:0-21841 GCF_001756285.1 Frankia sp. CgMI4 | reverse complement strand
TGACCACCCACTGCAGGCCGCTCGCCGTCATCCCGAGATCGGTCTGCATCGACGGCAGCGCGACGTTCACGATCGAAATGTCCAGAACGACCATGAACTGGGCCAGGCAGCAGACGGCCAGCACGGCCCAGCCCKGAATCCGCCGGCCCGGCGGTGYGCCACCTTCCGGCGAGGCGCCCGCCCCGGTACCGGCGGTCCTGCCGACCACGGCACCACCCTCACCCGAACCACCCTCGTCCGAATCTGCCCTCACCCGAATACCTCCAAGCTCCAGCCTTCGTACAGCTCCAGCCTTCGTACACCGTACGAACGCTGGGCCAACCCTACGCCGTACGATGTACCAACGCCAAAATGGCAGCCCGTGCCTCCTGCCAGGAGGCGTCCTGCCAGGAGGTGAGTGGCGATGGCGGCGCCGCCGAGTGCGGCCCCGGGGCGRCCCCCGGGGAAGCCGATGGCACGGGTGTCCACCCCACCGGGATGCCGGACGCCCCTGAGCGGTGAACGGCTGGCCCTGGCCGCGATGGAGATCGCCGACGCGGAGGGGCTCGCGGCGGTGTCGATGCGGCGGATCGCCGCACATCTGGGCGTCGGGACGATGACGCTTTACCACCACGTCCGGGACAAGGACGAACTGACCGGCCTGATGTGGGACGCGTTCCTGGCCGGGCATCTGCTGGACGAGATTCCCGAGGACTGGCGGGACGGCCTCACCCAGATCGCCCGGCGCGCGAGGCGGTCCTTCCAGGAACATCCCTGGGCCCTTCGGATCGGCATCCGCCGGGGTTTCGGTCCCAACAAGCTGCGGCACATCGAGCAGTGCCTGACCGTCGCCTCGAAGATCACCGATGATCCGCAGGACCAGCTGCGCATCATCCRCTCGCTTAATGATCTGGTGGTCGGCTGCACGCTGCGCGAACTCGGCGACCGAGAGGATTTCGACCGCCGACGGCCTCCGGCGGCCGACGCCCAGAATCGCCCCGGTGTCCCGACGGCGCAACCGGTTTTCTCCGTCCAGGTCCTTGACGCCCAGGTCCTCAACCGCGCGCAGAGCGCCGAGGACGCACAGACCGCCGAGAAGGAGTACCCACGGCTGCGCGCCATCGCCGCCCTCGGCTGCGGATACACGGCGCCGCRCTTCGAGCAGGCGCTGAAATGGCTTCTCGACGGGATCGCCGTCGCGTACGCGCCGGAGCCGCCAACCGACCAATGATCGGTCGGCCGGGACGTAGCCGACCGGGGAACAGCCGGGCGATGTTCCGCCGACGATGATCACTGCGCTCGTGCCCCGTGCCCGCCGACGTCACGGCGGATGCCGAATTCGCTGCGGATGCGAAGAAGGGCGAAGAAGGAGGCGTAGCGGTCTTCACGGACACGACTGGAGTAGCTACCGTCGGAGAGAATAAACGCCGCTGACCGTCCACGAGCCGCATTCGGGGCATTATCACCATGACCGCTCGGCTACCTCGTCACGTCGCGCCGCTCGCCGTTGGCGAGCCCACCTCACTCGGGCCCTACCAGCTGCTCGGTCGGCTGGACGCCGGCATCACCGGCATCGTCTATCTGAGCCGTGCGGTCGGAGGCGCGCAGGTCGCGGTCCGCGCGCTGCACCCGGGCGACGCCCTGCGCGCGGACATGCGGGCCCGGTTCGCGGCGGCGATCGACCGCGCTCGCGTGCTGGCCGGGGCACACACCTGCGGCGTGCTCGACGCCGCGCCCGCCGCCGAGCGGCCCTACATGGTCACGGAGTTCGTCGGGGGCCCGACCCTGGCCCGCGAGCTCACCGAACGCGGACCGCTGTCCTCGGACGAGATCGACCGCCTTGCCCGGACCCTGTTGGAGACCATCGATGCGGCGCACCGCACGGTCGGCGCACTCGGCGACCTGACGGCAACGGATGTCGTGCTCTCCGTTACCGGGCCGCGGCTGGTAGACCTGGGTGTCGCGGCGGCCCTGCGGCCACTGCTGCTGTCCCCCGCGGCCGGCTCGGCCGGCGGGACGGCGCCCGGGACGCCGCACATCGTCGCCGGGCGCTCCGGCCACCTGTGGCCTCCCCCCAGCAGCCCCGGCTATGTGCCCGGCTATGGCTACGGTCCCGCGGCGGGTGGCTGGGAGGGCCCCGCCGCTGACATCGTCGCGTGGGCCGGGATCGTCGATCTGGCCGCGACGGGAAAGCCCAGCGGGTCTGTCGAACCCGCGGCCCGGGCCGGACGACGCCGCGCCGACCGGTCGGAGCACACGGCTCCCATCGGCGAGGGGGTGCGGCGAGCGCTCGCCCGTGTGCGACAGGCCGATGGGGCCTCTCTGCCCGATACCACCGAACTGCTGGCGCTGCTCGCCGGATCGAAGCCGCGGTCGACCCGAGCGGCGTGGGGCCGTGGCCGACAGGCCGCCACGGCTCACGGCGGGCGGGCGGGCGCCGCGACGACAGGCGCGGATCCGCGGCCTGAGCCTACCGATCCTCGACCACCGACCCGGACGGCTCCCCCCGGAAAGGCTCCCCTCAGGACGGCCACGGGCGGGCGGCACAGCACCGGTCGGCGGGCACCGAGCCCCACCGGGAGTGTCCCGGACCCGATGGCCGCCCGGGCGCTGCCGCCGCTCCCGACACTGCCGCCGCCCCCGACACTGCCACCGACCCCGACACTGCCCCCGACCCCGACACTGCCACCGCCGGAGCGCCGGGAGGCCTCCCCGCGTCCGGATTCCGGGCGAGCGGACTCCGGGCGAGCGGCATCGGTGAGATCCACATCAGCGAGGCGGGCGGCCGAGCCACGGGTGGAACGCCTGCCGGCGGACCCGCTCGTTCGTGCTCGCCGGTCCCGGATGCGCCCGGTCGCCGCATTCGCGGTGGCCGCGGTGGCCGCTGTGGCCGCCGCAGCCACCGCTGCGGGGCTCAACTCCTCGCCCGACGACGTGACCACGGGTGCGCGTGCTCCGTTGCACGAGTCACAGCCGGACGACGGYGGCACCGTGGACACTCCGAGCAGCGGCCGGTCCGGATCCCGCGAGGGCCGCCCGCCCGTGCGGACACCAGCCGCCCCCCGGCCCGCCGCGTCAGGCAGCCCCGCCACGGAGGAGCTCGCCGTGGACGAACCCGGCTCAGGTGGGCCCAGCGCCCCCGGCGGCGGATCCGTCCTCGGCCCGACCGAAGAGGAACAGCAGAACGACCTGGCGGCGGAGGACTTCGCTCTGAACACCCTGCGCCTCGCGGCGGGTGGCAGGTCCGCGCCGCCCGGGCGCTCCTCCGGCGGCCCGGCGTCGGCGGCCTCCCCGCCTGCGCACCAGGCACCGCCCGTTCTCGCCGCCGCCCCGCCGGTGCCGACCAGGCCGTCCGCAGCGGCGGCAGGAGTGGCCGCCGGGCCGATCGAGGCCAGGACCCCGACCACCCGCACCCCGACCACCGGCACCCCGGCCACCGGTGGCCGGACCACCCGCGCGGCAACGACCGCCAGCGCAGCTTCCGTGACGTCCACGGCGACCAAGCCCCCGACCCGGCCGGCAACGACCCGGCCGGCAACGACCCGGCCGGCAACGACCCGGCCGGCAACGACCCGGCCGGCAACGACCCGGCCACCGGCCACGACGGCTCCGGCCAGGAGGAGTCTCGCCCCGGTGCAGGTGGACGTCGTGACGTTGGCCCCGCGGTAGCCCAGGCCCCGCGGCGACCTCCGCCGGTTACCGCTGTCGTTCGCCCGAGCCGGCGACGGAGGTCGCCCCCGCCCGTACGGCACCGTCGGGCCAGATGATCTGGAGGGGTTTGCGTCGCCAGCGCGCGTAGGAGACGACGTCCGCCGTCCCCCCGAAGCCACGCGCCGGCAGACCGTCCCACACCGCGAGAACCCGGTCGGATGCGTCGACCAGAAGGCGGCTCGCCGACATCAGGCTGGGCAGATCGGGCTTCGCCCGGTCCTGGCTGCGTATCTCGGTGGCGCGGCCGAGCAGCCGGTCGTAGTTGCGCCGATGCGTAGCGGGTTGAAAGTCCCGGTAACCGGCCGCGGGTATCATGACGATGAGCCGGCCCCCAAGTTCGAGGACCACGTCGGCGAAGATGGTGTCTGCTCCCTCGGCCAGGCAGCTGATCCCGGTCAACCCGGCCGCGGCGAGAGGCGCCAGCACCCGGCRCATCTCGCCGGCCGTGTATTCGGCTTGCCCGCCGGAGAGCCCGCGGTGACCCGTCACCCCGATGACGACCATGCCGTTGTCACCCCGTCCGGCGGTGACGACGGAAACAGCGGTGACCATCGCGCGATGCAGCGCCCGATGCGGACCGCGACGGCCAGGGTCGGCGTCGAGAGAACACCGGGCGAATGTACCCAAGGGGATCCGGGGCCAGGGCGGTTCGTCACCGGATCGGGCCTGTCACGGGGCTGTGGCGGGGGTCGCCTGGCTCCTGCATCCGACCGCATTCCGACCCGCAGGCGTGCGGGCGTGCGGGCGTGCGGGCGTGCGGGCGTGCGGGCGTGGAACGCTAGAACCTGAAGTCGAGATGAGGTCAACCGTGCGAAGGTGAGGATGCGCGCCTACGGTCAGCGGCTGGCCGACCCGTACCAGGCCGGACGGGTGTTAGTGAGCCAGGCGGGGACCAGTCGGCGCAGGTCGGCGGGCCTTAGTTCCAGGTCGAGCAGGCTCCCAAGGRACACCGAGACGATGTCGAGATCATTCAGCCTGCTCCCGAAGTCGGCGCCCCACGACCGGTCAGCGGCGAAGACGACGTCGAGCACCCCCGTCCGCCCACCGCGTTCGATCGAGATGCTCTCGATGCCGCCCACGAACGTCAGGTAGTCCAGTTCGATACCGGCCTGCTCGTTCAGCAGCCGGCGCAGCGCCGCCTGCACGGTCTCCCCCGGCTCAACCCGGCCTCCCGGCAAGTGGAACGACTTCTGGCCACGCTCGTTGGCGAGCAGCACCCGATCACCCGCCACGAGCAGCGCGCGCGCGTTGATCCGCACGGGGCCGGCGACCGGGTCACCGTAGGACGTGGTGGCGGTCGGTTTGGAAGCGAGCGGTGTCACGGGTGCTCCAGGAGTGGCGAGTCGGGCAGGGGGCGAGTCGGGCCGAGAAGGGCAACCTCCGCATCRTGCCCCGCCGGACCGGATCGTGATGCGCCAACCGGTCATCCGGCCGACATCGGGTCGGTCGAGGACACGGTCCCGTCAATCCGACCACCTCGCCGCCCGACCCGCAGGAGCGGATATTTCTCTGTGATTTCTCCGTAATTTCGGATCATGCGTCGCAGCTCCCCCGAAGATGCGGGTACGATCACCCCATGCCGAGATTCCGGATCAGCGAGGCCGCCGCGCTGCTCGGTGTCAGCGACGACACCATCCGCCGGTGGGCGGACAGCGGCCGACTGCCAACCGTCCTGGACGACGCCGGCCGCCGGGCGATCGAAGGCGGCACCCTGGCCGGATTCGCCAAGGATCTGGCGACCGAGCAGACCGCCGCCCAGACGCCGGTCGTCGCCGAATCCGCGCGTAACCGCTTCCCCGGGATTATCACCCGCGTGGTGCGCGACACGGTGATGGCCCAGGTCGAGATCCAGGCCGGCCCGCATCGCCTGGTCTCGCTCATGAGCCGGGAGGCCGCCGACGAACTCGGGCTGGAAGCCGGCGTCCTCGCGGTCGGCGCGGTGAAGTCGACCAACGTCGTCATCGAGCTTCCCGAGCGTCGTTGACCCCGATCAGCGAGAAGGGCCTGCCCGCCGTGTCGACCCGCGGCGGTTCGCTCCTTCGAGGGGGTCAGCCGGAGCAACGGGCCGTCGGCCCGCGCGGCCGGTTCGGCCCGCGCGGCCGGTTCGGCCCGCGCGATCGGGCACCCCGGCTGGGTGACCCGCGGACCGGCGGACATCCACGCCGCACGGTTCGCCGGGAAACGCGCCGCCGGATGTCCTGGGCGCTGCTGGTGCCGGCCGGGATCGCTGGCCTGTTCCTGCTCCTGCCGCTCGTCGGCCTGCTCGTCCGCGCTCCCTGGTCCGCCCTGCCCGATCTGCTCACCGAGATCGCGGTCCGGCAGGCCCTCCTCCTGTCGGTGGAGACGGCCACCGCCACGACCGTGCTGTCGCTGCTGTTCGGTGTCCCCCTGGCCTGGCTGCTGGCCCGCACGCGTTTTCCCGGCCGGTCTCTGCTGCGTGCCCTGGTCACCCTCCCGCTCGTGCTGCCGCCAGTGGTCGGCGGCGTGGCCCTACTTCTGGTACTGGGTCGGCGCGGCATCGTCGGCCAGTACCTCGATGGCTGGTTCGGCATCACCATCCCGTTCACCAGCGTCGGCGTGGTGATCGCGCAGACCTTCGTGGCCATGCCGTTCCTCGTCGTGTCCGTCGAGGGCGCGCTGAACAGCGCCGATCGGCGGTTCGAGGACGCCGCCGCCACCCTCGGCGCCGGGCCGTGGATGACGTTTCGCCGAGTCACCATGCCGATGACGGCGCCGGCGGTGGCCGCCGGCGCGGCGCTGTGCTGGGCCCGCGCCCTCGGCGAGTTCGGGGCCACGATCACGTTCGCCGGCAACTTCCCCGGGACCACCCGGACCACGCCGCTCGCGGTCTACCTGGCGCTGGAGACGGACTCGGACACCGCCATCGCGCTGTCACTCGTACTGCTCGCGGTCTGCGTCGGGGTTCTGGTGGCGCTGCGGGGCCGGTGGTTCCCCGGCACCCGGCGAATTTTACGCAACCGGGGAACGCGTGACGGCGCCCCCGATGCGCTCGAGCGGAGCATCCCGTGAACACAGGGCGTCCCGTGAACACCGTCACCGGAGATTCGGCGCGGGCGGCGCCCTCCGCCCCCGGCCTGGATCCGGCGTCAGGCGGGCTCAGCGCGCTGATGACGGTGCGACGGGGCCAGTTCGTGCTCGACGTCGAGGTCAGCGTGGCACGGGGGGAGACGGTCGCCGTCCTCGGCCGCAGCGGGGCGGGCAAGAGCACGCTGCTGCGGGCCCTGGCCGGTCTCCTMCCGCTCGACGAGGGTCGGATCACCCTCGCCGGCGAGGTTCTCGACGACCCGGCCGAGCACCGCTTCGTCCCGTCCGAACAGCGGCCGGTCGGCATGGTCTTCCAGGACTACCTGCTGTTCCCACACCTGCGGGCCCGCGACAACATCGCCTTCGGCCTGCGGGCCCGCCTCGGTCAGGGCCGGCGGCACGCCCGGGCGTCCGCGGACACCTGGCTGGAACGGTTCGGGATCGGCCATCTCGGCGACCGGCGACCGGAYGCCCTGTCCGGCGGCCAGGGGCAACGGGTGGCGCTCGCGCGGGCGCTGGCATCAGGGCCCGGACTGCTGCTGCTCGACGAACCGCTCGCCGCGCTCGACACCGCGACCCGCCGCGAGGTCAGGTCCTTCCTGCATAATGTGCTACCGACGCTGGCGGCTCCGGTGCTCATCGTCACGCACGATCCCACGGACGCCGAGGTTCTCGCCGACCGCATCCTCGCCCTCGATGCGGGGCGGGTCGTCGACCAGGCCTGATCCGGTCCGCTCAGCCGGCCCCGCCGCATGCCTCCTCGTCGCRGTGACGGATCTCGGCATCCGGACCCGGGTAGACGAAGCTGACGTGCCCCGTGYCGGACCAGCGGACCGCAAACGGCGGATCCCCCGCCACCGAGCGCACCTCGAAGATCTCGCCGAGTCGATCCGGCTGCCGGGTGGTGTGACGGTGGACCACCAGAGTGTCGCCCGGGTGGGCACGCATCGCCCGGCGTCGCGCGGAGGGCAGGTCAGTACCCGGTCAGGCGCGACCGGGATGGCCGGCCAACGCCAGGTGATCGACGAACCAGTCACGCGCGAGCGCGGCCGCCTGCTCCAGGGCACCCGGCTCGGCGAACAGGTGCGTGGCGCCCGGGACGATCGCCAGCCGGTTCTCGCAGCCCAGCAGTCGGGCCTGGGCCTGCCGGTTCAGCTCGAGGACCAGATCGTCCCGCGCACCGACGATGAGCAACGTCGGGGCGCGTACCGCGGTCAGCTGCGCCGCGGCCAGGTCCGGTCGGCCGCCCCGCGACACGACGGCCGCGACGGGGAACCCCCCTTCCGCGGCGGCCCGCAGCGCCGCGGCGGCGCCGGTGCTGGCGCCGAAGTAACCAATGGGGAGGGTAGCCGTGACCGGTTGGCCGCGCAGCCAACCGGTCACATCGATCAGCCGCCGGGCAAGCAGCCTGATGTCGAACACGTTCGCCCGGTCACGCTCCTCGTCCGGGGTGAGCAGGTCGAACAGCAGGGTCGCGAGCCCCGCGGCACTGAGGTCGCGGGCCACGAACTGGTTACGTGGGCTGTGCCGACTGCTGCCGCTGCCGTGGGCGAAGACGACCACTCCCCGGGACGGGTCGGGCACGGTGATCCGACCAGCGAGCCGCACTCGACCGACGGGGATGTCGACCTCGACGTCGCCGCCGGACGGGTCGGCTACCGCGCCGCCGACCGGCATCGTCAGCGCGGCCCGGCGCAGCAGGTCGACGACCTCCTCGTCCGGTGTCTGGGAGAAGTCCGCGTAGAACTCGCCGATACCGAAGAAGGCGTCGGGCGTCTGGACGCAGACCACCTCGTCTGCCTGCCGGCGCAGCCAGCCGATCCGGTCACGGGGGGCAACGGGGGTCGCCAGCACCACGTGGGTGGCTCCCTGGGCCCGCACGACCTGGCACGCGGCAGAGGCCGTCGAGCCGGTCGCGATCCCGTCGTCCACCACGACCACCGTCCGCCCGGCGAGCGGGATCCTTGGCCGGCCGTTCCGGAACCGCCGGGCCCGACGATCAAGCTCCACCAACTCGCGCGCCTGAACCGCGGCGAACTCGTCCGGCCCCACGTTGGCCAGCCGCCGGGCCTCCTCGTTGACGACCCGCACCCCACCCTCGGCGATGGCCCCCATCGCGAGCTCAGGCTGGAAGGGGACACCGAGCTTGCGGACGAGGATGACGTCCAGCGGGGCCTCCAGCGCCCGCGCCACCTCGAACGCGACGGGAATGCCCCCGCGGGGCAGCCCGGCGACAACGACATCACGGCCGCGTAGATGCGCCAGCCGCTGCCCGAGCTGCCGGCCGGCCTCCTCCCGATTATCGAAGATCACGACAACCTCCTCGTGCCGGCCGGGCGGACTCCTCGTGCTCGCCGTCCGGACCGGACATCGTCCTGTGGTTGTCGTTCCCCGGTAGTCGCCGGGATACCGACCCACACCGTCTCGGGGCACCTGCCCCGAGACGAGCGATACACGGCGTGCGGCGTGCGGCGCGTGGCGCGTGGCGCGTGGCGCGTGGTTCGCGGCGTGCGGTTCGCGGCGTGCGGCGTGCGGCGTGAAGATCGTCAAGGCACTCCGGACAGCCGGAATCACCGTGTCCGCATGGGCCTGAGCCGATCTCCGGCGGCCACTTGCGCTCCGACGCCCGGCCGGGCTGCCGTGCATAATAAAGATGTGACGCTCCGTTGGCAGCCCGGCTCCACCCCTCACTGGGCGTGGCGAGAGGTCTGTTGTCCAGGGCGCTGTCGGTGTTGTCCCAGCCCTCGCGTCCACTGAGCCTCGCCGCACGCGCGACGAGCACATCGGTCCTGTAATTCTGGGACCGTTCTGGGCGCGAGGGGCCTCGGAGCTCGGCGCCAGACCTGAACGGATGATCTTTTTGCTCCCGGTGGGAGCAGCTATCGATCATCCGTATTCCCGGACTCCCGTCCTGCCCCGGCCGGTTCGTTCACCGGAGTGCTCCGTGTGCGCTCCCCGGATAACCGGCTGAGCTGTGCGCTCCGCCGGATGAGCCAGGTCGCGCCGTCTCCGTCTTCTCCCGTCACACGCCAGCCCGCTGCCCGCCCCGGTCACCTGTGGCCGCGCCGCCAGGGCCAGCCGGGCTGATCCGGCCCTGGCGGCTGGTCCGGTCCCGACCGGCCGATCCCCCGATGGGGCTTCCCAGACCAGCGCAACTACTGCGTAATCATCACGTAATCACTGTGTAGCTATCGAGAACTATCAGGAAGGCAGCGTTCGCTGTGACCTTCGAGTCGTGGATGGCCCGGTTGCGGAGCGAGGGATACCTCGTCTGYTCGGGGARCTCCCCGGTGCCCGTCGAGGTACGAGGTGTTCGTCCCGACGGGGTCGGTCTGCTGTTCCGTTGCCGGGGAACGGCGATCCGGCTCGCCCTGTACCGGCCCGGACGGGCGGTATGGCAGATAGCCGTCCGCGACAAGGCGTGGTGCCCGGAGGAGTCCCTGCAGCTGTGGACGCACCACCCGCTCGGCACGCCGGATGTTCCGACCGACGCCCGGCTGGCCTTCCCCCGAGGCACCGAGYCGGACCAGGAGCTCGTCATCGACGGCGCTCGGGTGTGGGGATGGTGCGGCCATGAGGCGGGGCTGCTCCGGCCAGCCGCCGCGGCCCCCCTGTTCGACCGGTTGATGGCCACCGTCGCGAGGTCCGGCCTCGCCCTGTCGGACCTCGCCCTGTCGGAGCGCATCCAGCCAGATCTCACCCGGGAGGTCGCCGTGCCGGCCGCCCGATCGAGGGCTCGGGGCAAGGAGGGCATCAGCATCAGCTGACGGCCGGCCGGAGGTGGCGGTCCATCCGAACCGGGTGGTCGTCACATGGGCTACGCGGTCCTGTAAGCTTCAGATGCTTCCAGGGGGTGTAGCTCAGCCTGGTAGAGCGCCTCCCTCGCACGGAGGAGGBCAGGGGTTCGAGTCCCCTCACCTCCACCAAAGGATTCATACTCGAACCCCGGTCATGATCTTCATGGCCGGGGTCCGTCGTTTCTGGGCCCTCGGATGGGCCCAGTCCCGACCCTTCTGTGATACATGTCACGTCGGCCATATCCGCGAGCCGCAACTCCCGTGTGTGACGTACCACACGTTCCATGGATGCCCAGGGCTGGGCCAGCATCGTGCCGGTCTCTTTTACATCAAGTTCAATGCGCACCAAAAAGGCCCGGTTCAACATCCGCCGGATCTCCGGGGTGGCCTGCTGGTAGATCGCAGGGCCCAGGYGCATCAGGGTGACGGCCTGACGGAAGGTCTCGGAGATGTCTTCGTGCTCGGTTTCGGCTTGGGCAAGAGCCCGCTGGGCGGCCAGCTGCTCCCGGCCGATGCGGTCTTGCTCCGTCTTCAGGAGGTCGAGTGGGATGGYGTCGGCATAGGCCATCTGGACAAGCTTGCGCCGTTGGTCATCCAAGACCTTCATCTGGCGGGCAGCCCGTTGCCGGGTCTCCGCGCGGTCCGCGCTCCCAAGGTTCAACTTGTCTTGGAGGGCGACCTCTGCCGCTTCGGCGTCAACCTCGTGCATCCGCACCCATAGGGGCCAGCCACGGACAACGTTGTCTTCCACGTGATGGGCGGGCAGATACGGCAAGCTGCACTTTCTGCCCTGATGACGGCCACCGCAGACGTAGTAAGCGAACTCGTCGCCATGCTTGYCTTTGACCCCGCCAGTCGTAGAACTCCGGCCGGAAGCGACACAGCCTCCCCACCCTACCTGCCAAGATGATGTGAGACAGAGGTCATCGTCAGCCTAGGCTAGGTATGGCGGGTAGGGAGGGGTTGATCGCCCTCGTCCGCGCGCAGGCGGAGTTGATCGCCGAGTTGCGGGCGACGGTGGCGACACAGGCCAGGGAGATCGCGAAGCTGACGGCGAAGGTCGCTGACCTGGAGCGGAAGGTGTCGCGGAACTCGCGGAACTCGTCGTTGTCGCCGTCCACGGACGACGCGATCCCGGGGCGGAAGCCGCCCGGCCCGGCGGGGTGTCCGGGGCGCCGGTGTCTTACGGGCCGGAGTTGCGTGCGCTCGCGCTGTACTTCCTGGTCCGCCAGCACCTGCCGGTCGAGCGGGCCAGGGAGGCGATCGCCGAGCTGTGTGGGGGGGAGGTCTCGGCGGGCTGGCTGCGCTCGCTGCTGGCCCTGGGCGCGGACGTGGTCGCCGAGCCGGTCGACGCGATMGAACAGCGGATCGCTGCGGAGAAGGTCGTCGGGTTCGACGAGACCCCGCTGAAGGTCGGGCCGAAGGGCGAGAAGCGCTACGTGCTGTCCGCGTCGACGCTGCTGTTCACGCTGTTCATGCTGGGCGGCGCGACAAGGCGAGTTTCTGGGTGTTCCTGCTCGGCCGGATGCTCGGGGTCGTCGTCCACGACCGTTACGCCCTCTACGACGCCGAGGAGTTCGTCGGTTTCCTGCACCAACTCTGTGTCAGCCATCTGCTGCGTGACCTCCAGGACGCCGTCGAGACCTACCCGGAGGCGGTGTGGCCGGTCCAGCTCCAGCAGGCGTTGCGGGGCCTGGTCCACCAGGCCAACCTCGCCCGCGCGGCCGTGCTGGCCGAGGTCCCCGCCGCGCTGCGCGACCCGCTGGTCGCCGAGTACCGCGGCGCGGTCCGCGTCGGGCTCAGGGATGTCCCCGCGGCCGAGAAGGGCGCGAAGCAGCCGGTCGGCCGCTGCCTACTCGAGTGCCTGCGCGACCGCCAAGACGACATGCTCCGGTTCGTCTTCGACCTCGACGTGTGGCCGACGAACAACCAGTCCGAAGGCGACCTACGGCCGTTCAAGACCCAGCAGAAGATCTCCGGACGGCTCACCTCCGCGGCCGTGACCGCCTGCCGCCTCCAGATCGCCAGCTACCTGTCCACCACCCGCAAACACAGCGTCTCCGCCCTGCACGCCCTACGGCTCGCGTTCCGCGGCACCCCCTGGATGCCACCACCCGCCGTCGCCCCCACCTGACGGGCACCCCACCGATCCCACCGATCCCGCCGCGCCGGCCCCGCCTGCACGGCCCACAGCCACGCCCACGAACCGCCACCTACAGCAAGATCCCTAAACCAGGTGAATGCTTACGACTTGGCGGCCCGACCCTCGACGCGGTTCTCGGCGCATCACGACGCCCACGAGAGCCCCGAACAGCTCAGCGACGAAGACCGGGCACGGCTCTCCGTGGGCGGAAGTCCCCGCCGGGCGAAGTCAGGGTAATTTCAGGGGATCAGCATCGCCTTGCGGGCGCGGACGACGGCTTCGTAGCGTGTGCCCGCGTCCAGTTTCCGCATGGCGGATTGCAGGTATGCCTTGACCGTTTCGCGGGAGAGCGAAAGCCGGTTTGCGACCTCGGCATTGGTGCAGCCAAGCGCGACCTGGGCGAGGACATCGGTCTCACGGGTGGACAGGCGTACCTTGGAATTCTTTCCCGGCCCGCTCTCGCCGACGGCGACGAGACGTTGTGCGGCCGCGTAGATCCTGCGCTGGAGCGCCGAATCGGACATGGCTCCCGCGATGGCCCTCAGTTCGGAGTGCACCGAACGAAGTTCCTCGAGCGTGGCGGCGTGCGCGGGCTCGAGCTGTCTGACGGCCGCGAGCGACTCGGCCATCGCCAACCGATGATCGACTTCGTCTCGGATGGTGAGCTMGTGGACGAGCCGCCGGCCCGCAGCAACGATCTCGTCCCGTATCCGGTCGCCCAACGCGGCGGGCTGGCGCACCGCGCCGTAGAGGACGGCACGGCAACGGCCACCAGCGTGAACGGGAACCGCAAGTAACGAGGCGAGACCTTCGCGGAGGACGGGCCGGTCGTAGTCATGCGTGATACTCCGCGCGCTGGCGTAGTCGGTCACCCCGACCGGGCGGCCCTGCAGGATCACCCGGCCGCCCAGTCCCGTGCCGGGACAGACCTCCAGATTGTGCAGRCCGGTGGTGCGAGTGCCCAGGAACTCCGTCAGGCGCAAGCGGTTGCCACCCACCTCACCGGCGAATGCCACCGGGACTCCGCCCTGCCGGATGATGGTGCGCAGTTCGGCCCGCAAGGCCGCGCGGTCGTCTGGACGAAGTAATCGGGTGTCACTCATCGCGTCCGTCCTCATTGCGCACACCGCCATGTTGTGCACGTCACAGTAACCCGGCCGAGGCGAGCCGTCGACCGGCCATCCCCGTGGCCATCACGCGACCATCACGTGGCTACCCCCGTTACCACCCCGTGGCCATCCCCGCCTGCTACCAACTTTCGGGGGTGGCCGGCGGGGGTGGCTCGGCACGACTCTGTGCGGTGTTGGAAGGAGTTTGCCGATGACGTCGACTGCCGCGACCGAGACCTACCGCACTGCCCGCGATCTTCTGATCAACTTGCGCACGGACTACGGCAAGGCGCTGGAGGAGTTCCGCTGGCCACGGTTCGAAGGCCAGTTCAACTGGGCCATCGACTGGTTTGACCCAATCGCCCGGAACAACGACCGGGTGGCGCTGTGGATCGTGGAAKAGGATGGTTCGGAACGTCGGTGCACCTATGACGAGATGGCCCGTCGCTCGGACCGGGTAGCGACCTGGCTTGCCGGGTTAGGCATCGGCAAGGGCGATCCGGTGATCCTCATGCTCGGCAACCAGGTGGAGCTCTGGGAGTCGATGCTGGCGCTCATGAAGCTGGGCGCGGTAATCATACCCACCACTACCGCGATCGGTCCGACGGACCTCGCCGACCGGATCGAACGCGGCGGCGCCACCTGCGTGATCGCCAATGCCGCCGACGCGGTGAAGGTCAAGCTGAAAAACCTGAACGGTGTCATTGTAGGTGGCGAGGCCGCCGGCTGGCGCCCCTACACCGAGGCCGACGGCGTCACCGRGGTGCACCGGTTCGAATCCCGTACCGCCCCCACCGATCCGCTGCTGTTCTACTTCACCTCCGGAACCACCAGYCGGCCCAAACTCGTCGAGCACAGCCAGGTGTCCTATCCGGTCGGGCAYCTGTCCACCCTGTACTGGACCGGGGTGCAACCCGGTGACGTGCATCTCAACATCAGTTCCCCTGGCTGGGCAAAGCACGCGTGGAGCTCGTTTTTCGTGCCGTGGATCGCCGAAGCAACGATCTTCGTCTACRACTACGGCACGTTCGACCCCGCCAAGCTGCTGGCGCAGCTCCGCCGGGCTGGCGTAACCACGATGTGCGCGCCGCCGACCGTGTGGCGCATGCTCATCAAGGTCGATCTTTCCGGCGGGCCCGGCGCGCTGCGCGAGGTGCTGTCGGCCGGTGAACCCCTCAATCCGGAGGTCATCGACCAGGTCCGCGCCCACTGGGGCCTGACCCTGCGCGACGGGTTCGGCCAAACCGAGACGACCGCCCAGGTCGGCAACTCACCTGGCGCCGGCGTCAAGCCGGGGTCGATGGGCCGTCCGCTGCCGGGCGTGCCCACGGTCCTGGTCGACCCGGTGAGCGGCCAGCGCTCCAGCACTGAGGGAGAGCTGTGCCTCGATCTGGCCGCGCACCCGCTCGCGCTAATGACCAGTTACCGTGGCGGCCCCGAACGCAACGCGGAAGTACTGGCCGGCGGCTACTACCACACCGGTGACGTCGCATCCCTCGACGAGGACGGCTACCTCACCTACATCGGCCGTACCGACGACGTGTTCAAGGCCTCGGACTACAAGGTGTCCCCCTTCGAACTGGAAAGCGTCCTCGTCGAACACCCGGCTGTGCTTGAGGCAGCCGTCGTGCCCGCACCCGACGAGGTACGCCTGGCCGTGCCGAAGGCCTACATCGCACTTGCTCCGGGATGGGAGCCGAACCGCGAGACAGCGGAGGCGATCCTCCGTCACGCCCGCGAAAACCTTGCCCCCTACCTGCGCGTCCGGCGGCTGGAGTTCTACGACCTACCCAAAACGATCTCCGGCAAGATCCGGCGCGTCGAGCTGCGCAGCAGGGAGAGCGAAGCCGCGGGCACCCGCCTCAGCATGGAGTACCGCGACACCGACTTTCCCAGGCTGACCAGCCGTAAGGCCGACTGATCGACCAGACACCGCGGGCCGTGGACGGGGCGCGCTGGAGTGCGCGTCCCGTTCCGGGGGTCGTCCAGTTCGGCAGCGGTGAGCCCGGTGGCGCTCAGGCGACTCGGTTATGAGGGGCGAATGAGGGCGCCCGCAAGCATGACCTGGGCTTCCGATATCTGGTCAGATCGGTCAGAGGAGCTCCGCGGCGTCGGTTCCGCGTCTGCCGGACTGCCACATGATGGCCAGCTCGGTGCGTGACCGCACGCCGCRCTTGGCGAGCACATGGGTGATGTGACGTTTGACGGTCCACTCCGAGATCCCGAGCTCCCGAGCGATCAATCTGTTGGGCCATCCATCGGCAACGTAGCGGGCGATTTCGTGCTCGCGGATCGACAAGACTATTCCCGCCGGCGCGACCTGATGTTCGAGGTGGCTGCGCAGCAGGTACGACAACGTCGGCCGAAGTCCCCGCAGGAGTTCGTGATCTCTATGATCGAAGGTGCGCCCGCCCGTCGCGACGACTCCGATGTAACCGTGAACGGGCAGCGAGGTATCCAGCCAGACGAGGATCTTGTCACTGATGTCGTTTTGCGGCAAGAAATCCTCGAGGAATTCTCCGCATCTGTCGTTGCCGAGGGCCATCTCTGCCAGTTGCGGGAGCACGGCCTGGCCGTATTCCTGCATCAGTTGACGAGCGAACTTGTGCGCGAAGACATCTTGACCGGCATACCTRTCCAGGTAGCGTGCCATGAGCTCGGGAAGGATGCCACGAGTGCGGGGCTCGCTCAATTCCAGCTGCAATGACGGGTGGCGGCCGAGGGAGAAGGTGAGGTGCTCGTAGCCAAGGTGCGCCGAGAACGCGTCGAGGACGACGCTACGGAAGGACGGTGACTCGGTCGCACCGACACAGTCGTTGATCACCGCGAGAGTGCGGCGGTAGTCCGCAGCTTCCAGCTCCACGACGGCCTCCAGCAAACATGCGTCCAGCGCGACGTTACCCGCCCGGAGAGACGCCACTTCCGAACGAATCACCATATCACTCGCCGCCAAGATTTTCAATGCCACCTAAGTGGCATTGAGGCGGACCTTCACGACAATCATTGTAGTGGTGTCGGTCACATTCTAGTCCAAGGTGAAATCCATGAAAGAGCATATCGTTACCGGGGCTGCGGGGGCACGACTACGAGTCCTCGAGCACAGCCCGGAAAAGGCGCCCACCGTCGTGCTGGTCCACGGCCTGTCGCTGAACGCGGGCGTGTGGGACCCGCTCGTTGCGCGGATCCAGAATTCGTTCCGCATCCTGGCGCCCGACCTTCGTGGGCATGGCCGCTCGGATGTACCCGAGGACGACACCTACGCGCTCAGCCGCACGTGGGCCGAGGACCTCGCGGCGGTTATCTCGCTCRCCGGACCGGGGCCGGTGGTTCTGGTGGCGTGGTCCTACGGCGGTCTGGTGGCTACCGACTTTCTACGCACCTACGGACAGTCCGGTCTGTCCGGACTGGTGTTGGTGTCCCCGTTGCGCAAGATCGGTAGCGCGGACGCCCTGGCGCTGTTGGGACCGGACTTTCTCGCGACAGCCGGTGGACTGACCTCGACCGACCTCGGCGAGGCGGTTCCCGCTGCGGGCGCGTTCGTCGATCTACTGCGCGCCGGGGACTGGGATCAGGCCACCCGCGAACGACTGCTCGGCGCCGTCCTCGCGGTACCGCCGCGGGTACGGGCCGCGATCCTCGGGCGCGTCGACGACGGCGATGAGGTGCTCGCCGAACTGACCATCCCCACCCGGATCATCTACGGCAGCGACGACACCGTCATCATCCCGGCCGCCTTCGCCGAGTTGGACACCATCATTGCCGCGGCGACCGTGACCGCGTACCCCGGCGTGGGGCACATACCGTTCGTGGAGAACCCCACACGCTTCGACACCGAACTCACCGAGTTCGTCGRCACCCTTTCATCTGCCACTGCTGCCGTGCGCTGACCGCAGCATCCACCCGATTATTCGGCATGGTGACGGACGCCGTGCCGTACCGAAGCTGGGCGAAGATAAGGGCCCACCGGTGAACGCGGGTCCGCATTCTGAAGAACGGCATTTATTCGACCGGTTCCGCACCTRCCCGCACCCGGTCGACGCTTTMACTCAGGACGTCTTCGTGGCCGTCTTCATGGTCTTCTTCGTGGGTCTTCTTCGCACTGGAGACGGACGGCCGTTAGAAACCAAGATGGAAAAGTAAACACCAATCAGAAAGGAAATCAATACCATGATCACTATTACCGTCGAGGAGCGGATTGCTCTGCAACGTGCGACCATCGAGGAGCACATTCGCCAGGAGAACGCCAAGGAGTGGGAGAAGGTCTACGACACCTTCGTGCGTGACGAGCGTTCCTTCTACGATGTCGTCCCCATGAGCACCCATTACGAAGGCATCCGGGGCGTGCAAGACTTCTACGAGGCGCTCACTGTCGCCTTACCAGACTTCGTCATCACCGTCACCGGAGAATACGACCTCCCCGGCTATTCCTGGCGAGAGGTGACTGTCACCGGAACGCATCGGAGCGAGTTCGCCGGTATCACTCCACAGAACCATGTGGTTCGCTTCGAAATCGCCGCACTCTACCTCTTCAGCGACGACAACCCCGGCAAGCTCATCGCCGAACGCGCGTACTGGGACAACGACTCGATCTTCCGCCAGATGAAGGGGGAGGCCGACGCCCCCCGCGGCGGAGTTGGCCTGACCGACCGCGAACCCATCCGCGCAACCATCGCATAACCCACATCCATGGACAGGGCGCGCCGTCGTAACGGGCGGCGGCGTTGCCCTGTCCTGCACAGGCAGGGAAGGCCGCCGAGGACAACAAAACGCGCAGGCGCGCCCTGGCGGCTGACCACCTACCGGCCGGGCGAGATCTCGCATATCCACAGTGTCATGGACGGCGAGGCGCGCGGGCTACGGTTTCCGGGCGATTCCGCCATACATGTACACGTGGGCATCGTCCAGCGCAGCCGCCTCCTCGTCGGGATGCCAGTGGTGGACGAGCACTACTCCGGGGTCAAGCAGTTCCAGCCCGTCAAAGAAACGCTCGACCGTGCTTTTATCGCGCGCGATCAGCGGAATGCCGTTGGCGTTGTATGYGGCCTCCCCGGCGCGAGCTTCCTCGGGCGCGCTGTCGGCCGTGGCGGTCGACAGCGCCAGGATGCTCCCCGCCGGCAGCGGGCGCATGAGCCGGTCGATGATATCCTGAACGATCGCGTCATCAGTGATGAACTGCACGATCGCGATCAGACTGACCGCCATAGGCCGGCCCAGGTCGAGAGTTTCCCGCAGTTGCTCGGGCTCCAGGATCCCCTCCGGGTTGCGGAAGTCGGCGTCGAGATAGGCGGCCCGGCCCTCGGGGGTACTGGCGAGCAKTGCTCGGGCGTGCACCAACACGATGGGCATCACCCCTGGGCTGCACATGGCGTCCGGCATCCGGTCCTAGCGCTCTTATGCGTGCCAGTGGAGATCGCTTCGTCCTGGTGCGTGGAAGTCAGCCGAGGGTCGTAGGCAGAAGCTCAAAGGCGCCGCAGTGGCTGGGAACGACGATCTGGAAGTCCTTGCGGTCGACCGTCGCGACCTTGGGTGTGCCCAGGCGTTCCGCTGTAGCGACTACCGCGGCGTCGACTGCGTCGAGCGGAAGATCGGYATAGCGCCGCACCAGTTGGGCAGCGCGGTCGAGGTCCGCGGCTGTCGGCGCCTCCACGTCAAGCTCTCCGGCCGCCAGTGACTCCAAGAACGTGGCGGCCAGTTGCGGCGTTCCGTGCCCCCGGCGCGCAAGCAGGTAACAAACCTCGGTGATGACCATCGCGGGAACTACCAGGGGCTCGGCGGCCGCCACGAGGAGGTGGGCACACGATTCATGGAACTTGTCCCGCTTGTTGATGGCAGCGACGAGTACACCGGTGTCGATAACCATCACCGGTCTGGCTCGCCTAGCTCCTCGTGAAGGATTCGAGATGAACGTTCAGCCAGATCGCGTTCACCATCCATGATCCCGATGAACGACAAGCGGCGCCCCGGTGTGGCTGCGCTGTCGTCAACCTGCCGTGCTGACTCCGTGGCCGGACGCGAGCCGAGCATGCCACCCAAGATCRCATAGAGCGCCTCCACCTGGGTAGGCGCAAGCCGATCCACCATCCGGTGCACATCGGCCACATGCGGCGCGGTTGTCATGGTGCCAGCGTAGCCCGCTCGGACGGGGCGGTAGCGCGTCGTCGGGACGGATGCGCCGTCCCTGCCGACGCGTCGGGACGTTCCTGCGGGCGTTGCTGTGGGGTCATGCCCGTCCGCTCGAGAAGGTCGCCCGAGCGGTGACCGCCGCGCTGCCGCGCCACGCGCCGGTGCTGTTCCGCCTCGTCGACGAGGCTCTGGCAGTGCGGTGGCCGGCGCACTGCGTCCGAGCCGCGCGACGTGTGCAACTCGGGTACGGACCAAAGGCCGGGCCCGGCTACCTAAAGATGCTGGTGAGACGCCCGAATCTACGCCGATACGATCGGTACCACCCCTTGGTTACACATGGCAAGTCGTACTCGCATGTCGGCCGTGAGCGCCGATGGGCGCGCATGGCGGTGTTCTGGGCGCGTAGGCGACGGCGGTCCCTTGCTCGGGAGGTTAGGCGGCGGGTGGTCGCCGGACGAGCACGCCCGCGATGAGGGCGGCGACGGCTGGCGGGACGGGCGGGGCCTCGGCGAGCGTTTCGGCCATCCAGCGCGCTACCGCGTCGGCGTCATCGCTGTCCGACTCGGCATCGTGGGCGTCCCGGGTGCTGGCCGTCGAGCGGAGCGTCGGTCCGCCGGCGCCCGGCACCGCCGTGGCGTCGTCCCTGTCGGTGTCCGCCGTATCGGTCTGGGGCGGCCCGTCGCCTGTCTGCGCTGGCTTGTCGTGCGAGTCGGCGGAGGCAGGACGGCGGAGACGGGACGGATCGACCACGGCACCTCACAGAACGGGCGGGGGAATTCGGTGAATAAACGCTAACCGCACTATCCGCTTTCGCCAAGTGCGCACGTTACGCCCGCCGCCCCCGCCCGGGACCATGATTAGATAGGATGCCAGTAGAGGCATTAAAGTCTTGGCCCACTTGGGTACGGGTCAGATGCCCGCTGAGCTGCGCTGATGCGCCATCCCGGGTGTACCCACTAAGCGGGTACACCGTTGGGGCCTCCGTTGGGGCCGCGGACGGGGCATCGGTTGGGACATCCGGCAATTGGGGCATTTCATCTCAAAGCGYCCTCGCGTCTGTGAGCGAGATCACAGCAAAGAGGGGTTCCCTGCGGGCCTGCTGGCGTCCACGCCAGACGCCGCTGTCAGGAAGGTCCGACAGCTACGGTTGTCGCTCGCCGTAAAGCGCGCGAGCTGTCGTCGCTACCGGAGAACGGCACGGAAAGGGACCACATCACGCATCCGCGGCCCGCTCTTAAACTTTGAACAGTACCCGTTGGGTATTTCAGTCGCGGAGTGCTTGGGTGGGTGTGGAAGGGGCTGTGACCTGCGCCAGTACGGCATCGCAGACCCACCCGTCTTTACGGGTGGTCCGGTGGGCGGGCCGATAGGGGGTCCGGTGGGCGGACCGGCGGGAAGTCGGACAATTCTGACAAAACAAAATGTAGCGGACCTACGGGCGTCTGCGGGTCCACGGATGCCCAGCGGCCGGGGCCATGGCCGTCCAGATGTGAACACGTGACCTGTAGGGGTACGAGTCGGGCTGGCCTTGGGCAACCCCAGCGGAACCGGTGGCCTGCGCCAGCGGCGCTCTGCCGGGTAGCCACTCAAACAGGAGATCGGCACGGCGACCGGTACGGCTACCCGATCGGCAGGGGGTATGCCGACACAGCGAGGCGCCCGGACGACGCCAGCGCGTCCGGCCGCGCCCTCGGCATCCGGGGCGTCGCGATGGGTTCCCGGCGGCGGCAGCGGGGGCAGGTGGCCGGTTGGCGCACGCACGTCATGGCGTCGATCACCAGCCGGTCAGCCGGCCGCATCCGCACGCGGTCGGAGGCGTCCACCAGCCGGTGAACGTCAGTGCCGTACGCGGTCGCCAGCAGCGCGAGAATCTGCGGGGTGAGCCTTCGCCGCGCGGACGTATCCGGCCAATGCTCCAGTTCACACAAATAGGG
>NZ_MAQZ01000096.1:0-10872 GCF_001756285.1 Frankia sp. CgMI4 | reverse complement strand
CGCGGACGGGGCATCGGTTGGGACATCCGGCAATTGGGGCATTTCATCTCAAAGCGCCCTCGCGTCTGTGAGCGAGATCACAGCAAAGAGGGGTTCCCTGCGGGCCTGCTGGCGTCCACGCCAGACGCCGCTGTCAGGAAGGTCCGACAGCTACGGTTGTCGCTCGCCGTAAAGCGCGCGAGCTGTCGTCGCTACCGGAGAACGGCACGGAAAGGGACCACATCACGCATCCGCGGCCCGCTCTTAAACTTTGAACAGTACCCGTTGGGTATTTCAGTCGCGGAGTGCTTGGGTGGGTGTGGAAGGGGCTGTGACCTGCGCCAGTACGGCATCGCAGACCCACCCGTCTTTACGGGTGGTCCGGTGGGCGGGCCGATAGGGGGTCCGGTGGGCGGACCGGCGGGAAGTCGGACAATTCTGACAAAACAAAATGTAGCGGACCTACGGGCGTCTGCGGGTCCACGGATGCCCAGCGGCCGGGGCCATGGCCGTCCAGATGTGAACACGTGACCTGTAGGGGTACGAGTCGGGCTGGCCTTGGGCAACCCCAGCGGAACCGGTGGCCTGCGCCAGCGGCGCTCTGCCGGGTAGCCACTCAAACAGGAGATCGGCACGGCGACCGGTACGGCTACCCGATCGGCAGGGGGTATGCCGACACAGCGAGGCGCCCGGACGACGCCAGCGCGTCCGGCCGCGCCCTCGGCATCCGGGGCGTCGCGATGGGTTCCCGGCGGCGGCAGCGGGGGCAGGTGGCCGGTTGGCGCACGCACGTCATGGCGTCGATCACCAGCCGGTCAGCCGGCCGCATCCGCACGCGGTCGGAGGCGTCCACCAGCCGGTGAACGTCAGTGCCGTACGCGGTCGCCAGCAGCGCGAGAATCTGCGGGGTGAGCCTTCGCCGCGCGGACGTATCCGGCCAATGCTCCAGTTCACACAAATAGGGACCGGTGATGGAAGCCCTGCCGTCCGGGTCAAGGCCGAGACGGGCCGCTTGCCGGTTGATATGGTCGGCGGCTTGTAGCTGCGTCCATCCGTGCGCGTGACGGAAAGCGGCGCGGGGACGGAGCCGATAACGTCGGATGAACTCATCGGCTATCTCGGTCTGGGTCATTCCCGCGTGCAACAGGTGGACCCGTAGCGCATTCTGTTCCGCTCTTCCACCAGCTCGCCCCATGTTCCCCCTTTCCCGGTCAGGTTGCGATGCGTCGAGCCGTGTGTGCGATGGCTTCGAGCGAGCGTCGGCCGGAGGGGGTCCGGTGCCACGGGTCCAGCGCGCGCAGCGCGTCAGCGACCCGCCGCAGGGTCTCCGGGTCGGTGCGGTAGGCGACCGGCGCCGTAGGCTGCGGCCCGACCCTCGGTCGCCGCGTCGGCATCGGCGTAGCGGCCTGCGTCGGCGGCGGCGTGGCCTGCAAACCACCGGGAATCTCGGCCCAGACAACTTTTCCGCCGGTCTTTACTCTCCACCACGACCATTGGCGCGACAGCGCGTCGACCATCAGCAGGCCACGTCCGTCCTCGCTGAACACGTCCGGGCTTTCGATACGGGGAGCGGTGTCGTTCCCGTCCCACACTTCGACAAGGACGTTCCCGCCTGTGGCGGTAAGCCGTATGGCCACCACGTCTTCCGGGCGGCTCGCTTTCACCGCATTCGAGGCCAATTCACACACGACGAGTTMGGCACTGCTGACGGCGTCCGGGTCCACCGACCATTCCGTGAGCGTGCGGACTGTRCTCGTGCGCACCTCGGGGACAGCGGCGGCTGTCGGAGGGAAGTGCGCCACGGCCACCCGGACCACCGGCGACGGCTCGGCCGCTGGCATGCCGAGCCCYTGATCATGTCTGGCCGGTGTCCGGTCGATATGGCACACAAGATCATCCCCGCCCGTCGTCGCTGGCCTGGCGCTGTCCCCGCCGGGCCTTGCCTTGCGGCGGTACGTCCGGCGGGGACAGCGGACTGTGCGGGGGACAGCCCGCGTCGTGGTGCGGCCTGCGTGACCTGATCTGCACGGATCGTCCCCTGCCAGGGCATCATGACCCTGTGCACTTCCGGATGCAAGTACGCTCGGAAGTACATTTGAACTTGTTGTGATCCCTGTGGCCAGGGAGGGACGCGACGGTGCCAGACTGTGACGTCACCTGGTCAACATGCAGTGGAGGGGACGTGGCAGCACGATCGGGGCCAACGGTCCGACGACGCCGACTCGGCCTCGAACTACGGCAACTGCGCGAAGCGGCCGGTCTGACCGCAGCGGAAGCGGCGAAGGCCATCCGCGGTTCCGAGGCCAAGATCAGTCGGATGGAGAACGGACTCGTCTCGTTCCGCGCGATCGACGTCAGCGATCTCCTGCACGCCTACGGCATCACCGACGAGGYCCGCCGAGAGGCGATCCTCGCGCTGGCCAAGGAGACCCGACAGCCCGGCTGGTGGCACACCTACGGCGACGTCGTGCCGCGCTGGTTCGAGGTCTACGTAGGGCTCGAAGCCGAAGCGAGCTACATCGCGACGTTCGAGGTACTGCTCGTCCCCGGCCTGCTCCAGACCGCCGATTACGCCCGCGCGGTGATGCAGGCCGCGACGCCACAGGTCAGCGACGCGGAGATCGATCGCGCCGTCGAACTCCGGCTTGGCCGTCAGAAGGTACTGACCGCCGACCCGCCGCCGCAGCTCTGGGTGATCCTCGACGAAGCTGCTGTCCGCCGCACGGTGGGCGGACCGGACGTCATGCGCGCCCAGCTCGTCCACCTGATCGACATCTCCCGCCGTCCCGGTATCACGATTCAGGTGCTTCCATTCCGCTTGGGCGCTCACGCGGGCATGGGCGGCTCGTTCGTGCTGCTGGGCTTCCCGGACGGCGACAACGCACCGGAGATCGTCTACATCGACCAGGCAACCGGAAGCCTCTACCTTGACCGGCCCGGAGACGTCAGCCAGTACCGAGAGCGGATGGATAGGCTCCGGGCATCCGCCTACGATGAGAACGCATCGCGACGTGTGATCGCAGACGCGATGGAAGGTACCGACGATGAGCACGCTACGTGACAGCCAGCTTCACTGGCGCAAGAGCAGCTACAGCAACGGCAACGGCGGCAACTGCGTCGAAGTTGCCGACCTCCCCGACGGCGGCCGAGCCGTCCGGGACTCCAAGGACCGTAGCGGCCCGACCCTCGTCTTCACCGCCGCCGAGTGGGCCGCGTTCGTCGCGGGCGTCCGCGACGGCGAGTTCGACCACTGACACAGGACCGGCGACCACCGGTACTGGGCGTGCGGGCGTCGCTGGGCGGGGGGCACCCCCGCCCAGCGACGCCCGCTTGCTATGATCGCCGAGCGGGCACGATCAGCCGTGGCGACGTCATGGTGTGATACGGCTTTCCTTGCGCCGTCCGGAATTCGGCAGTCAGTCTCGGGGAAGGCGTTCGATCAGGTTCGCATCCCTGATGTTGCCATGGACGATCCGTTCCGCGTTCCCGTCCGCGTGGTTCCATTCCACGTCATTGTTCTGTAGTGGACTCCACACGGTCCCACTCCCATCGATCAGCAGGTACCCGTTCTTGCGGAACGTGTTGGACTTCACCGTGACCGATATGTTCGGGAGCAGCTCCTGAAGGCCCTTGACCGCTTGGTCGAATTCCCCATCCTCGATCTCGAAATAGCGGCGGTTTCTACTGCCGAGAGGGCCACTCGGCATGAACTGGAATAGCTGCCACTGTCGTATTCCGCCGAAGTTTGCCAGGGTCTCCGCAATGACTCCAAGGCAGCCGATGTTGTGCTTGTGGACGACTGTATTTACCCCGATCCGGGCTCCCGCAGATTCAAGAAGCGACAGGCATTCGACCTGGTCGGCAGCCGATCCGAACCTGCGAAACGAAGCGATCGTGTCATCATCGACGCCATCCAAGGGGATACCGACGAGGTCTACCAGTCGCGCGACAGCCTCCGGCTCGATCCTGGGTACCGTTCCGTTGCCCATGAAACGGATTCTTGCATCTCGCAGGAAAGCCGTCMCCACCGTGTCGAGATGAATGCGAAGGTCCAGTTCTCGAAGCCCTCGGAGCAGATCGATAACATCGGGCCTGGTAAGGGGATCGCCGCCGCCGACCGTGACCTTGCGAACACCGAGTTCAGCGTGGAGTCGCCGGAAAAAATTTAGGATCACCCCGGTCTCGACCAGATCCCGAGCGAAGTGGTTGTAACAACCGGGGCAGGCGACGAAACACCCGTTTCCGGCCGTCAAGATGATGCTGCGACGCATTCGTCCTTCTCAAGGTCAAGCCAACCAGGGATGTCCTTTACCGCGAAGCGGTCAAAACGGCCCGATAGAGTTTTTCGTACTCGTTGGTCATGCGGCCCAGTGAGTAGAGTTCCGCGGCGAGCCTCCTGCACCCTTCCCTGTCCACCTCCGTCACCTCCGATAGCAGGCCAGGAAAGGAATCGTCGCATCCGGCTATCAGGCCGCCTTCGCCGTTCCGGACTACCTCGGGGGCCGCGCCGGACTGGGTGCCTACGATCGGCGTGCCGCAGGCCATCGATTCGATGGCAACCAGTCCGAACGGCTCGGGAAGGATGCTTGTGATGACCGTCGCCCGCGCGCCGCCCAGGAGACGCACCTTGTCCGAAAACCCGAGTTCACCGAGATACTGCACCTTCTCGCCGTCGATCCGTGGGGAAATCTCCCTGGCGAAGAACTCTCGGTCGGCAGGCTTGATTCTGCCAGCTATTCTGATCTGAATACCCGCGCTCAACGCAGCTTCGATGGCAAAGTGAGGTCGCTTTTCAGGGCGGAGGCGCCCCAGGAAGGCAACATACGGAGGGGATTCCGGCTGCCCACGGAAGGGGAATTCATCGATGTCCAGTCCGTGGCGTACCCGAGAATACCAGCCGACGGAGGGGTCGGAAAGACGCTGGTAGTCGCTGATCGCGACATATTTGTTATCGATCACACTCGATAGCAGTCGGCGGTTGTCGGCATTGACGTAGCAGTGCACCGTGTGCAGCGTCTTACTGCGTATTTCACGTAAGGCCACCGCTCCCAACAAGCCGGAGTTCGAGTGGAGATGGGAGTGGATGATGTCGAACTCGTCCGCTCGGCTCAGCACTTCGACCATCTGTGCAAGGCGAATAGCCTCGGGCTCGAYGACGACGGAGTCGGCATTAAGCGAGCGCGGGTGGACCGCTACGAGCCTACCGGCCGGCGTTGAGTCACCGGAAGCGAATACCGTGACGTCATGACCTCTCCGCGTGAGTTCCTGTGAAAGGCTTGCGACGAGAGATTCGACCGCACCATATCTGGCGGGCGGAACAGGCTCCCACAGAGGCGCGACCTGTGCAATCCTCATAACAACTCCCGACTGGAGTGCCAATTCCGCGGCAGGGGATAGCGAAAACGTCAGTCGAACGCCGCGAGCCCCTCTCTCAAGCCTTCGCGGATAACCGTTGCGCAGCGGGTGATCTCGGCTTCCATGGCCGGAAAGGAAAACAATCGGATGTACTCCGCGATGTTCGACTCATAGATCCGCGGATTTATGCCGTGCTGCCGGAGCACTTCAGGCCACAGAGGCAGCATCCAAACATGGAAGTGCGGCCGGACGAACTTGTCTTCCTGGTAGGTCTGAACCGCGGCAAGCTTGAGATCGTCGCGCATGATCGTACGGACAGCCCTCATCACGGTCATGGTCCTCAACGCCAACTCAAGCGGAAGATCGGCGATCGTGGCGAGATGCGGCCGAACGMCCACCACCATGAATCCGGGAACCGRCCATTCCGCGTCTTGGYGGACGGTCAGTTCCCCATCGTCGTAGACCGGCCGCAGAATCGACGGCAAGTCGCCCTCATTCTCGTTCATGAAACAGCCGCGGCAGAGGTTCGCACGAACAATGTGACGACGGCCGTCAAGAAAGTCCAACGCCCTCATGTAGGCCAATTCCAACCCCCGCGCCTGTTGAGCGAGATGAAGGGACGGCCAAGGCTACCAGCGATGCGGAGCCCGTGAGACGATTTTCTCCATGACCGACCTGCTCGTGGTTGTGCCGCACCCGGACGACGAGACGCTCTACGCAGGTGGCACCATCCGACAGACCACCCGCCGGGGCCATCATGTGACCGTAGTCACGCTCACCCATGGCGAAGCGGGCCGGACGCTCGGCGTGTGCAGCGCTTCCGAACTCGCCACCCACCGCCGACGCGAGTTCGAGACARCCATGTCGGTACTCGGCGTCACGGACGCATTCTTACTGACCTACCCGGACGGCACCCTTGGGGAGAATCTCGCCCGCGTCGCCGAAGAACTCTGCGACCTCGTTAACGATCGAAAGCCTCACGAGATCATCACGTTTCCGGCCAACGGGATGAACGGACACCCCGACCACGTGGCCAGCCACCATGCCACCCTGGACGCGGTTCGGCGAAGCCAATGGGAGCCGGCACGGCTACTCACCTTTGCCGACCCGACCGAGTACCGKCAAGATCCCCGCCCTGGCTACCTGCCGCCCACGGAGGTCAATCGACTGCGGGTACCACCGAATCGGTKCCATGACATCTCGGATGTAATCCCTGACAAGCTCCGCGCGCTGGGCAGCTACGAGACCCAGGCGCGGAGCGTAGTCAAGTTTCTACGTCTTCACCCCGAATGGTTCACGACCGAAATGTTCCACGAACAGGCACGGTAGAACGAAGTCACAGACTGCGGCGGAGACGCTCCACCGTCTTGGGTAGATCCGTGATGTCGACCTCGGTCACGACCGAGCGGTCCCGAGCGCGGACTTCGACGATCCCTTCTGCTGCACGGCGCCCTATGACAACCTGTACCGGACACCCAATCAGATCGGCATCCGCGAACTTCACTCCGGCGGAACTTCCKAGCCGGTCATCCACGAGGATGTCAAGCCCTTCCGCCTCCAGAGGCCCGGCGACCGATCTGACCACATCCCAATCGATCTTCCGGCCCAGCGGAATCACTTCTACGTCATAGGGGGCGAGCGCCGCCGGCCACACGACGCCATTCTCGTCGTGGTGCTGCTCGATCACGACGGAGAGAATCCGGCTGATGCCGATGCCGTAGCACCCCATCACCATAGGCGCGTCTCTGCCGTTGTCGTCAAGGAACGTCGCGCCCAGCGGC
This sequence comes from Frankia sp. CgMI4, assembly GCF_001756285.1. Classification (NCBI taxonomy): domain Bacteria; kingdom Bacillati; phylum Actinomycetota; class Actinomycetes; order Frankiales; family Frankiaceae; genus Frankia; species Frankia sp. CgMI4. Next base: position 3,757 of record NZ_MAQZ01000096.1, on the reverse strand, counting down.
ACGGAATACTTGGTGCCGAGCTGGAAGATGTGCCCGACCTCGACCGATCTTTCGACCGCGAGCGGACCCGTGCCATCCGGAGACGGGTCACCCGGTCTGACATTGGTCACGTCTGCGTACTCGTCCGGCTCGAAGTCACGTCCCCGGTTGCACCCAGTGACGTGATAGTCAATCTCGTTCGCACCGGTACACCAGTCCCGTCCGGCCGCCACGTGATGATCCGCGACGATCCGGCTTACATGGGGCGAGAGCCCCTGCGGCCCGACGTACCCGCGGACCAGGCCGGGGCTGGCCGCAAAGTCGTTCTCATCAAGGAGCGTGGGCGCCGCCCCGAGAACCGTCGTGAGCTTGTACTCGTTGATCTCCCGGTCGCCCGGACAGAGGGCAGCTACGATCTGAGCCCGTTCGTCACCAGAGCGCGGGATCTTGTACAGGACGCATTTGAGAATCCGGGCTGCCGGTATGTCCAGATGCGCGGCGAGTTCCTCGACTCCCGGAACCCCGGGAGTGTGGACCCGCTGGAGCGGCTGTGTCCCAGGCTCCACCTCGACGGGCCGCTGACTCGACGCGGCCTCCATGTTCGCGGCATAACTRCCGTCCGGGGCATAGACGAACAGATCCTCACCGATCTCGCTCGGGGCCATGAACTCGTGGTTCACGTCTCCCCCGATCTCGCCAGCCTGAGCCTCCACCGCTCGAAAGCGAAGCCCACAGCGGGTGAACACACGCTCGTAGGCGTCGTACATCACGCCGTATGTCTCTCGGAGCGAGTCCAGACCGGTGTGGAAGCTGTAGGCGTCCTTCATGACGAAGTCACGCGCACGAATGAGGCCAGACCTCGGCCGAAACTCGTCCCGGTACTTGGTCTGAATCTGGTAGACGCTCAGCGGCAGTTCCCGGTAGCTGCTGATCTCGTTCGCGATGAGGCTGGTCACCAGCTCCTCGTGAGTGGGACCAAGGCAGAACTCCGCCCCTTTGCGGTCCACCACCCTGAACATCAGGTCGCCGTAGTTGGCCCACCTGCCGGTCCGCTCCCACAACTCCCGAGGCATCAACGCCGGCATCAGAAACTCCTGGCAACCGGCCGTCGCCATTTCCTGCCGAACGATCTCCTCGACTTTACGGAGAACGCGAAGCCCGAGAGGGAGATAGGTATAGATCCCGGAAGCCACCTTCCGGACATACCCACCACGAACCAGCAGCTTGTGATTGACCGTCTCAGCCTCGGCGGGATCGTCGCGAAGTGTTCGCGCGAAGACACGAGAAAGATGATCCACGGGGACAGACCTCCGTCACTGGAAAGTAGCCGACCGACGGCGACAGGCCGTCACGCACCGAACGACGCCGAGCCAGCCCTTGACGGGCGGCTCGGCTAGATCGGTCGACGTGCGGCCTCGACGGAGCCCACCGGGAGATCCCCTTTCAACCTGATGCCGTACGTTCAGCGAAGCCTCGCGGAGCCACGCTGGCAGCTTTGCGACCAACTTACCGCCTCCGACAGCAGCGGCGGCAGGAGCCCTCGCCGGCCTGGCGACCGTTCATCGCCTCCCAGGACGGCGGCGCGGAGAGAGGCGCTGGGGTACCACAGGTCACCCGACCATCGGCCGCGAGCGGGCGGCCTGGCTCGGCTGTCGGCGGCCGGACTACTCGTGGGCATCGTTGCTCCGCGCGATCCATCGAAGCGGCGTGACAACGGTCGTTGCCGGCGAGCGGTCCGACAACCGCGGTTGCCACCCAAGATCGCTGTGCAGGTCAGACGCCCAGCGGAAGATAGCCATGGTGGACTAGTCAATGTGGACCATTGATCGCTGGCATCGGCCGCGCGTGTCACAGCGTCGCAGGTCAGCGCCCTGGTGTCGCCGATGTGCTGTGTCGCTGGCTTTGCACGATCCCGCTGTGCCATCGCATCCTGGCTCATAGGGGGCGTTTGCTCGCACGGGTCCGCGCGCCCCGTCCGAGCTGCCGAGATCGTGCACAGCGTGCCGCCGTCACGGCGCGGGCAACGGCGCCCCCGTGACGGTGGCACTTCCCGCTGGCCTGTCGGCCCCGCATGCTCGGCCCGCCAACGAGTCCACGGACGCGGCAGGACGGGGAAGAGGGGACCGGAAGGGCGGTTCGGCGTGCCAGCGTGGCTCTCAGCCGCCATGGCGGGCAGGTATGGCGAAGGCCCCCGGCGGATGCCGGGGGCCTTCGTCGGTGGTGGGGGGCTACCGGGGGTCGTTGAGGTCTCGCCACACGATCCGTACGCGCTGTGCCTTGTCGCCCTCGACGGTTCCGTCCCCGCCGACGATCACGCCGTCGATCAGTTGGGTGAGGATGACCCGCTTGGCGGCGATGTCCTCGCCGAGTCCGTCCCAGCCCGCGGCGCCGTTCACGGGCAGCGTGGCGCGCCGTCGCGCGCTGGTGTGCCTGCGGGCCTCGGCCTCGCGGATCTGGCGGACGATGGCCTTGTGGGCGTCGTCGTAGGCGTCGTCGTCCATCTTCCCGGACGCCCACCGGTCCGCCAGCGCGCTCTTGCGGGCCTCCAACGTCGCCAGCTCGGCGGCCCCAGGGTCCTCCGTCGCGGCGGGCTGGAGAACCAGCTCGTCGAGACGCCCCCGCACGGCACGGGAGACCAGCCCGACGAGGAAGGCTTCCCCGATTCGGACCTTGGCCGGACAGCGGCCGTCACGCCGCTGGCAGTASAGSCGBGTSCCGTTCGTGCCGTTCCCGGTCAGYTTGTGCCCGCASGASGCGCAGTAGACGAACCCCGCCAGCAKGCGCCGMASCTTCTGCGCRTYGGTGTTGGTCCGCCGCSRKGCGTCSGTSAGGATCGCCCGGATCTGCTCCCACGTGTCGACGTCCAGCACAGCGGGCCACGCCGCCGGGCCCATGACCGCGATGGCGCCCGTGCTGCGCCGCGTGCTGCGGGTCTGGTAGCCGCGCATCCCGATCAGACGCGGGTTGACCATCATCTCCTTGAGTGTGGTCGGGTCCCACGGACGGCCCGTCACGGTCGCCACACCGTCCGCCTGAAGCTGCCGCGCGATGGCGCCCAACGGCACGCCCTCCAGCACGTCGGCGGCGATACGGCGGATGACCGCCGTCTCCTCGGGGATGACCGCGTGGAAGTCCCGTACGGGCTTGCCGGTGTGGTCGGTGGCGACGATCGGCCCGTAGCCGTACGCCCGGGGTCCGCCGTGGTGGCGGCCCTGCTCTGCCCGCTGCTGGGCGGCCCGCGAGACACGCTCCGCCGTGCGTTCGGCCTCGCCCGCGTCGATCGAGAAGATGATGTCGGCCATCATCCGGCCGTCAGCGGAGGTGAAGTCCATGGTGGTGCCCCGGACCGGGATCAGCATGACGTTGCGGGCCTTGAACAGTTCGATCACGCGCATCCGGTCGGGCCGGTTGCGTAGGAAGCGGTTCGACGTCCACGCGATTACCGCGTCGATCTGGCCGGCCTGCGCCATGGTGAGGATGCGTTCGAACTCCGGCCGGTAGTCCTTCGTGGCCGACAGGTCGTTGTCGGTCAGCACGTCGATCAGGTCGACGTCGTCACGCCGKKCGGCAAGCTCGCGGATGTCCTCGTCCTGGCGGGTGACCCCGGCTTCCAGCCCTTCRCGGTCGTCGGAGATCCGGCGGTARCCGATCGTGCGCAGCTTGCGAACCACCCCAGACCCGTACGCGGCGTCCCGATTGTCCGACCAGAGCGTGATGGCGGGCCTCACGCGGCCACGCTCCCCAGCTCGTGACCGCACTTCGCGCAGTGGGAGTGATC
>NZ_MAQZ01000095.1:0-33963 GCF_001756285.1 Frankia sp. CgMI4 | reverse complement strand
ATCTCCCGCGGGCGCAGACCCGCCGACGCGATCGCCTCCCGCGCGGCGGCAACGATCAGCGACTCCAGAGTCTCCTCGGGCAGACGGCCAAACGGGGTATGACCCCAGCCCACGATCTCCACGTCGTGGTCCACATCCAGTCCCTTCAACGCTCAGACACCCTTCACTGCTGAGACACCCCGGCAGGTCACTGCCAAGACACCCCGGCAGGTCACTGCCAAGACACCCCGGCAGGTCACTGCCAAGACACCCCGGCAGGTCCGCCCGCCACGCCGGCACCAGGCTTCGTGCCCACCTGAGCCAGCCGTACCGGTGTCACCTTCCGCACGTCGTCGGCGGTGACGCCCGGCGCCGTCTCCRCCAGCACCAGACCATCGGAGGTCACGTCGATGACGGCGAGGTCGGTGATGATGCGCTGCACGACACCTGTGCCGGTCAGCGGGAGCGTGTTCGCGGGCAGGATCTTCGGCGATCCGTCCTTGGCGCAGTGCTCCATCAGAACGATCACGCGGCGGGCGCCGTGGACCAGGTCCATCGCGCCCCCCATGCCCTTGACCAGCTTGCCGGGCACCACCCAGTTCGACAGGTCCCCGCGCTCGCTGACCTGCATGGCGCCGAGGATCGCCGCATCGATCTTCCCCCCACGGATCATCCCGAAACTGGTGGCGGAGTCGAAGAAGCTTGCTCCCGTCGCGGTCGTCACCGTCTCCTTGCCGGCGTTGATGAGATCCGGGTCCTCCTCGCCGGCGACCGGGTAGGGACCCAGGCCGAGGATGCCGTTCTCACTCTGCAACACGATCTCCACGCCGTCGGGCACGTGGTTGGGAACCAGCGTCGGCAGACCGATGCCGAGGTTGACGTAGTCCCCGTCGTTGAGTTCCGCCGCCGCACGGGCGGCCATGTCGTCCCGGGACCAGGGCATCTCAGGCACCTCCTGCAGCGGTTGTGACGGCACGCAGGGTGAGCCGCTCGATCCCCTTGTCCGCGGCCTGGCCGGGCGTCAACGCCACCACCCGCTGCACGAAGACTCCGGGCAGGTGGATCTCGTCGGGATCCAGCGCACCCGGCTCGACGAGTTCCTCCACTTCCGCGATCGTCACCCTCCCGGCCATGGCGCAGAGCGGGTTGAAGTTGCGGGCGGCCCTGCGGAAAACCAGGTTGCCGTGCCGGTCACCACGCCGGGCCCGYACCAGGGCGAAGTCCGGCCGCAGCGCCGTCTCCCGCACGAAGACCTGCGGCACCCCGTCGACCTCGAAGACCTCGGTCGGCTTGGGCTGCGAGGCCAGCGCCACCTCGCCCGAGGCGTCGTACCTGATCGGCAGCCCGCCGTCGGCGACCTGCGTGCCGACGCCGGTGCGGGTGTAGAACGCCGCGATCCCGGCTCCACCGGCGCGCAGCCGCTCCGCCAGCGTCCCCTGCGGGTTGAACTCGATCTCGACCTTCCCGGAGAGGTACTGCCGTTCCAGTTCCTTGTTCTCCCCCACGTACGACGCCACCAGACGGCGGATCCGCCCGCCCTCCAGCAGCAGCGAGTTACCCACACCCGGGATCCCGCAGTTGTTGGAAATGACGGTCAGGTCCGAGGCCCCCTGTTCGGCGAGCGCGGCAAGGAGCACCGACGGGATGCCGCAGACCCCGAAACCACCACTCGCCACGCTGGCCCCGACCGGAATATCGGCGACCGCCTCCTGCGCCGACGCCACGACCTTGTCCACCTCACCCCTCCTTCAGCAGGGCCCGGCGCAGCAGAACCGTCTCGGGCGGCGCATCGGCCGGGATCGTGGTCAGCACAAGCCGGGCTCCGTCACGGGGCGCCTCGCCCTCGCCGTGCCAGAACGCGTCGGGAAGGACGACAGCCCGCGTGACATCGCCGGCCACGTCGACCGAGGAGGCGAATCGCACCGCCAGCGTCCAGTCGAAGTGCCCGGCCACATTGGTCAGCGAGGTATAGCCMCCCGCCCGCTCCGGGAACTCCAGCGTGGCGGAGTCCCCGCGGCGGGCCCGGGCATCAAGGAGCAACAGTCCCAGCGGCGGCGACCCCAGGCGCCCCAGCCATTCGGCGAGGTACATGGAGGCGCTGTCGGCGTGGTCCTCGCTCACCTCGTCCAGCCCCGTGCCGGCCCGGTCATGTGCCCGCAGCAACCACCTCGCGGGCGACGGCACCGACAGCACGACCCGTCGCCGGGTCGAGTCCGCCAGCGTGCGCATGGTCAGGACCAACCGCTCGACGGCGGGCTCGTCACCGAGCAGGGTGCGTAACGCATAGCCCGTGCGGCTACGCTTCCCCAGCGCGCTCACCAGGTCAGGCGTCGCCGCGAGATACGCGTCGTAGAACGCCTCGGCATTGACGAACACCGCATCCGKATCCAGCAGGGCCTGGACCTGGGCGACGTGCCCGGTCAGGGCGGCGAGGTCACCCCAGGGGATCTCGCTGCYCTGCCGTAGCACTGCCGTCGCGTAGGCGTCGTGGTCGATCACCAGCGCCCGGCCGCCGGGCGCGGCAGCGAGCAGGGCAGTGAGAGAAGACATTCAGTGCTCCTTGAACCTCAGGGCTCCGTAAACCTCAGGCGAGACGGAACCTCAGGCGAGACGCTTGACGTCCTCGCCGTGCCTGTCCTCCAGCTCCCGCACGCGCGCCTCCAGCGCCGCGATCTTCAGCTCCCGGCGGTCCGGAATCACGATGATCGGCAGTTCCTTCAGCGGCGCCTTGACCCGCTGGGGACCGTCGATGGTGAACACCGTGGCGGTGAGGTCCTTGGTGTCGTCGCCCCAGGAGCCGTAGTAGAGGAGGTCCTTCGGCGGCTCCTCGGTGACGAAATCCTTGACGAACTCCGCGTAGGGCTTGCCGCGCGTCAGGCGCGTCTGGCGGACCCGCTCGCGGGCCTGCCTGGTGCCCTCGGCGTCGAGCCGGAAGGTGATCGGGTCATAGCGGACACCGAAGATCTCCTCGGCGACCTTCTGGCTGATCCGGCCGAGCTCGGCATCGCGCACCACCGACTCGGGCAGGCGCTCCAGCGGGTCGCCGTACCCACCACCGGCGCCCTGGGAGATCATGTAGAGCTCGCCGTCCTTGGCGCGGTCGTACTGCAGACCCATGTGATAGGTCGAGTACTTCCCGTCCGGGAACGGACGCTCGTTCATGACCTTCTCGATCGAGAGGTCGAACTTCTTGTTGTCCCGACGAATGTGCTCGTAGACATTCGTGCCCTTGACCATCGCCAGCGGGTAGGTGCCGCAGCCGTAGCCCCCGAACATGCCGTAGATGGACGAGAACTTCGCTCCGGAGGTCACCGTCATGAAGCCCCACTCCGGCGTGCCCTCGGCGGCCACGATCATCTCGTAGCCCATGCCGCCGGTGAACTTGCCGAAGCCCATGTTGTCGCGGACCAGGCGCTTGGCCACCAGCTGCATGAAGGGCACCTCCTCCTCCATGACCTCCTGCTCGGCCGTGTCGGCCATGGCRCAGAAGAGCGGCGAGACGGCGTCCTCACCGTCCCGGAAGGGCTTGGCTCCCCCGGGCATGCCGTTGAGGTCGGCACACAGGTTGCCGACCATGTCGCCGTGTTGGGTGACACCGCCCCACAGGAACGTGTTGATCTGGTTGAACCAGTTGGCCACGATGTTCGASTACTTGTGCGGCGTGGAGAACGACATCTTTCCGTAGAGCGCCTGCATCATCGAGAAGCCTCGGAACGAGGCCTGCAGCGACTGTCCCATCGGGGCGTCGTAGGACGCGTCGGCCCAGGTGCCCTCGTCGGAGATGATCTCGATGCAGCTCATCGCCGCCGTGCAGCGCGGCAGGTCTGGCCACCAGAACGCCAGGATCGCCTGCATCATCATCGACTTCACCGAGCACAGCGGAGAGTTGATCGCMCGGTTGATGATCTCCGGTCCGGTGCCACGCAGGTCGACGGTCATCTTGTCGCCCTTGACGTGGATCCTGCAGGCGATCTTGATGAGGATGTTCTCCTTCAGCGTCGAGTCCATGAACTGGTTGAAGGAGTACGTGCCGTCGGGAAGCTCGGAGATCCGGCGGCGGACCTCCGCGTCGACGTCCTCGACGGTGACCCGCAGGGCCGCCACGAACGTGTCGACGCCGACCTCGTCGATGACCTTGTCGATGYGCTCCATGATCTTGCGTACCGCGGTGATCTTCACCTTCAGGTCGGCCAGCTGCAGCTTGGGGTCGCGCACCGAGTGCTGGAGGAAGGTCAGCAGGTCCCGGCGCAGATGACCACGCTCGACGATCTTGAACGGGCTCATCCGGAGGCCGTCGTCGARCGGGGTCTCCGAGCCCGACGGCATGCCGCCCGGCTCGCAGGCGCCGTTCTCGCCTYCGTGGATGGTCGCCGCCACCCACGCGATGATCTCACCCCCACGTATGATCGGCATGATCATCGACTGGTCGGTGTTGTGGACGTTGCCGAACCGGGCGTCGTTGTGGATGAATCCGTCGCCCTCGTGGATACCGACGGTCGGCTCGTCCTTCCAGTACTTCATGATGTACCGGATCGGGTGGTGCAGGATCGCGGAGAACGCGATCACCCCGTGGCAGGAGAGGTAGGACACGTCCCCGGCCGCGGTGTAGATCGCGGTCGTCAGGTCACCCCACTTCGCCCCGGGCGCGGCACCCTGCGCCTCGCACATCTCGTAGCCCTCGTCGAGCGCACCGGCAATCCGCTTGCGGATCCGCTCGACCACCAGCCGGTCKACACCGGCGGYGATCGCCGTCTCCTCCCRCRACGTCCGTTCCTGGATGGAGTGGTCACGCATGATCACCGGGTCGGGACCGAGGAAGAGGGTGGTCTCGTCCATGAACTGGTCGACCCACTCCCGCTCCTGGGGCGTGAGGGTGTTCTGCTCGGCGGCCTGCTCCTGCGTGGCGCTGTCGTCCGTGACAGTCATCGTCTTCTCCCTGGTGCGCTCGACGGTGTACTCGATCAGTCCTGCAGGAACCAGACGGCGCCCTGCACCGTCGGCTCCAGACGCCAGCCCGGCTCGACGAGGTAGGTGGTGTTCTCGGTGGTGACGATCGCGGGGCCGGGGATCACCCGCTCGTGCGACAGCGCGGCCTGGTCGTAGACCGGCGTCTCGATCGAGTCGTCCTGGCCGATGAAGTAGACCTTGCGGTGCGACACCTCGGTCGGCACCGTGCGCTCGCCGCCGGCCTCCAGCGAGTCGAAGTTGACGACGTCGCCGTCGACGTAGGAGGCCACCCGCACGGTCCCCACCCGGATCCCGGCTTCGGGTGCCGCGCTGCTGGCRCCGAACCGGTGGCTGTAGACATCACCGAAGGTGCGGATCATGTGCAGTACGTCGCCCACACCGTTCATCCGGTTGATGTCGAGGGCGACGGCCTGGGTGAGCAGCTGGTTGCCGTAGCGCATGTCCAGTTCCAGGCGGTACTTCACGTCGTCGGCCGCGAAGCCCTGACGCACCAGGTCCTCCCGGCCCCGGGCCTCGAGTTCCTCGACGATCGCGTTGAACTCCTCGTACTTGTCGTACAGCGACCGGGAGGTGGCGTTGTACATCGTGATGTGCACGCCGCGCTCGTGGAAGTGCAGCTGCTTCATGTTGCCGGCRCCGCAGGCGGAGAACACCGACGAGAACGGCGGGGCCAGGATCTGCTTGATGCCGGCATGGCGAGCAATACCGCAGGCGTGCAGCGGACCGTTGCCGCCGTAGGCGAGCATCGTGAAGTCCTCCGGCAGGTAGCCGCGCACCCGCAGCTCCTTGCCGATGCCGATCGCCATCTGCTCGTCAACACCGTCCTTGATCGCGCGGGCGATGGCGAGAACGTCCATGTCGAGCTGGTCGCACAGGTTCTCTTCGACGGCGAACCGGGAGCGCTTCGGGTTGAGCTTGATGTAGCCGTTGGCGTAGTTGTCCGGGTCCAGATAGYCGAGCAACAGGTCGGCGTCGGTCACCGTCGGACGCAGTCCGCCGCGGTCGTAGCAGGCCGGGCCGGGGTTGGAGCCGGCCGACTCCGGGCCGATCTTGATGGAGTTGTGAATCCGGTCGTACGACGCGATGGAGCCGCCGCCGGCACCGAGCGTGTCGAGGTGCACCATCGGCACCGACACCAGCCAGCGGTCGATGGTCGGCAGGAAGTCGTAGTGCTTCACGCCGCCCTCGGGCACCAGGCCGATGTCGAAGGACGTGCCGCCCATGTCAGTGGAGATCACATGGCCCAGGCCCGTCTCGTTCGACAGGTGCTCCGCGGCGCCGACGCCGGCGATCGGACCGGAGTGGATGGTCTGCAGGGCGTCGGTGGAGTTCATCTGMGCCATGCCACCGGAGTTGTGGATGACCAGCATCGGCTTGCCGTAGCCGGCGTCGCGCAGGTTGTTCGAGAGCTGRCTGAGCGCGTGAAACATGATCTCGTGCAGGAAGCCGTCCACGATGGTGGAGGTCGCCCGCACGTATTCGCCCTTGCGACCGGAGACCTGGTGGCCCAGCAGCACCGGGATGGCACCCAGCTCGTGGGCCGGGAACTCGTCGAGGATGATCTCCTGGATCGCCAGCTCGTGCTCGGGGTTCTCGGTGGCGTTGACCAGCGAGACCACCAGGGCCTCGGCGCCGGCATCCACCAGCTCACGGACCACCGTGCGGACGTCCTCGGGATCGAGCCTCGCCACGATCGTGCCGGCCGAGTTGACGCGTTCCTTGACCGAGYGGATCAGGTAGCGCGGCACCAGCGGTTCGGGCCGTTCGGCTGCCGGGAGGTTCTGTTGCATCGAGTAGTCCAGGCCCTCGCCGTACCCCCGGCCGCGGGAGAGCGGGATGGTGTCCTCGAAGCCATGAGTGACGATCGCCCCCACCTTGGGTCCCTTGCGCTCGATGAGAGCGTTGGTGCCCAGGGTGGTGGCGTAGCGGACCGAGTCGACCTCGGTGAGCACGGTGCCGCGGTCCAGTCCGGCCCGGCTGCACGCCAGGTCGAGCGCCTCGTTGAAGCCCAGCGCCAGGTTGTGGTGCGTGGTCAGCGCCTTCGCCTCGACGTAGGTCTCGTCCCAGACGAAGAAGCAGTCGGTGAAGGTGCCGCCGATGTCGACGGAGATACGTTTCATTGTCTCGGTTCTCCCTGCGAGATCAGCGGATGTGGCCGGTCGCCTTGTGCATGGCGGTGTATTTCTGCGCGTCCTCGCCGGGCCCGTAGTTGTGGACCTGCTCGGGGTCGACGCCGCGTTCCTCCCACTGGGTGCGCAGCGCGGCGACGTCGATGACGAGATCGGCCGTCGGCGGGTGTCCCGGGGGCACGTATTCGGTCTCGATCTGGGTGGCGCAGCCGGGGCAGTAGAATTCCAGGATCCGGCAGTACGTCGGGTCCGGGGAAAAGGTGAACTCGTAGCGGTCGGGATTGATGATCGGCTGGTGGATCTCCCGTGGGTCGCGGTCGTAGACCAGGCAGCCGAGTTTGTAGTTCCCGTGGGCAGACCAGATGTCGCGGCCGCACACCCGGCAGACCCAGCGCTCGGTGTCGAGGTCGATGACCAGGTATTCGGTCATGGGGACCCGCATGATGACTTTCCTCTCGTAGCTGTCAGGGGACGCTCGGGGCCGTCAGGGGAGGTCAGTGGGTGTCGGTCAGCAGCAGGTCCCCCGAGGCGGTGACCCGGAACTGCCAGCCGGGCAGCACGCGGGCGGTGAAGAACGGGCCCTCGACGATCACCGGGCCCTCGCCACTTCCACCGGGCGGCATCTCGGCGAGCACGAACACCGGCACCTTGTCGACCTGGTCGGGCGCGGAACGGACCAGGCGGGTCTCATTGCTCGTCACCCGGATCGCGGGCACGTCGGTGTCGGGAGCAACGTCGGGGTGCGGCAGCGCGGCCGTCACCGACAGTTGCAGGGAGACCTGCTTCCCGGGGAAGTCCGCGGCGTCGCCGGACTGGTACGGCCTGGTCTCCACCGGCGACCCGTCGGTCTCCTCGATGGTGAGCAGTACCTCGGTGCGGCAGTCGTCGAGGTCGTAGCCCTCCTGGAAAATGTCGCGCCTGGCCCGGGCAAGCATCTCGTCGTACGTCGCCGCGGTGCTTGCCGTGGTCGGCTCCGGCACGCCGACCTCGTAGGTCTTGCCGATGTCGGAGAAGGCAATGCYGAACGCGGAGAAGACCGCCGCCATCCGCGGGATCAGCACCTTCTTCACCCCTGCCGGACGAGCGGCACCAACGGCGCTCATCGGGCCGGCGCCACCGAAGGCGATGAGGGTCGAGTTCTCCTCGATCAGGTGCGCGAAGGAGTGTGCCAGCGCCTCGAAGTAGGCCCGCTCCATCCGGATCAGCGACTCCTCCAGGCTGATGCCCAGCGGCTCGGCGATGGTCTCGGTGATGACCGCGGCCGAACGGTCGGCGTCGAGCCGGAAGGTGCCGTCGAGGTAGGTGCTGGCGTCGAGGACGCCGAGCAGCAGGTTGACGTCGGTGATCGTGGCTTCCTTGCCACCGAAGCCGAAGCAGGCGGGGCCGGGGGCCGCCCCCACACTGCGCGGCCCGACCATGATCTGCCCGTCCACCACCGAGATCACCGAGGACCCACCGACCCCGGTCGAGTGCACGTTGCTCATCGGGTAGGAGATCGGGACGCCCTCGATGGTGCCGCGCTCATCGGCCGCCGCCGCGCCGCCGCGGACGACCCCCACGTCGGTGGTGGTGCCGCCGATGTCCATCATCAGCGTGTGATCGAGGCCGTACGTGCGAGCCAGCGCCGCCGTACCTTCCAAGCCGCCGCGCGGCCCGGAGGAGTACGTCTTCAGCGCCACCGCCTTGGYCACCCGCGAGGAGGCTCCGTCGTTGCGGTAGACCAGCAGCGGGTTGAGCACCCTGTWCGACTTCAGCCGCCGCTCCGCCCCGTACAGGAACCGCTCCATGGTCGGGTGCAGGAACGAGTTGAGCACGCACGACCACACCCGACGCGGGTGGTCCCGGTCGCCGGCGAGGGACCACGAGTACAGGAGCGGGATCGAGCCGAGCAGGTGCCGCGGGAACTTGCGCAGCAACACGCTGCGTAGGCGACGCTCCTGTTCCGGCGACTCACCAGCCACCACCACCCGGGCGGCGCCCAGGGTGGTGAGCTGGTTGATCCGCTGGACGACTTCGAAGTCGATCTCCTCATCGGTCGCGCCCATGTCGATGGTGAGCATCCGGTCGGCGATCAGGCCGTCGAAGAGGTCCTTCTCGGCTTCACCGCCGCGCATCCGCTCGAACAGGCCCGGCATCGTGGTGAGGATGCCGATCRTCGGGCCCCGCCGCTCGACCAGGGCGTTGGTGCCCTGGGTGGTCGAGTATCGGATGTGCTGCGTAGCGTGCAGCAGCTTCTCCGTGTTGGCTTCGCCGTAGAGGGCGACCGAGGCCTTCTCGATCCCGTCGAAGAGGCACTCCGACAGGTCGTGCGGAGTAGTGAGGGACTTGGTGTAGGTGAACTGGTCGCCATCCCAGACGCAGATGTCGGTAAGCGTGCCACCGTTGTCGATGTTGATCAGGGTGTCCATGACGCTCCTCGGTTCGTGACTCCCTGGGTTCCATGCGCAGGCCCCGTTGTTSGGACAACCCTGCTGGTGTCCCACCGGGTGTCGGTGTCCCAAAATTGGACACTCACTGCTCTTGGATGTGGCGTGGCTCTCAGCCACGATGTTCTTCCACGGGGCCATCCAGGACCCCCGAGGAGGTGCACATGCCGGACACCGCGAACCGCCTCTTACGGGTGGCCGCAGCCCGGGCGGACTTCCTGGAGTGCGGCCGCGCGGGTGCCGTCGGTGTCCCCGACGTGCTCGCGGCATCATGGGAACGCAGCCAGGCGGCCGGCGTCGACAGCGCACGGCCGCACAGCGACTACATCGACGACATCGACACCGGGTCCCGGCTGGTGCGCTGCGCACGCCCGGTGCTCACTCAGCTCGGCAACGACACCGCGGACCTCCCGCTGGTCATCGCCCTGACCGACCACAGGGCCAGGCTGGTTCAGCRCATCGACTTGTCATCGACGGTCGGGCGGTTGCTCGACAGGGTCGAATTCGCGCCAGGGTTCAACTACTCCGAGTCGATGATGGGCACCAACGGTGTGGGCACCGTGATCGAGGCCGGTCAGCCGGTCAGCATCGTCGGGCCGGAGCACTTCACCGAGCCCCTGCAATGCTTCGCCTGCACCGGCGCCCCGGTCATCGATCCTCTCACCGGCCGGGTGGAGGGAGTGCTGGACATCTCCACGCTCACCCAGACCTGGAGCCCGCTGATGCACACCTTGGTGAAGAGCGCCGCCAAGGACATCAGCCGCAACCTGTTACTGGATCGCAGCCAGTCCCAGCAGGCCGTTTTCGAGACCTACCTGCGCGTCGAAGCCCGGGCGTCCCGACAGGCCGTCTTCGCCTTCGGTGACTCGGTCTTCATCRCCAACACCCCGGCCCAGGGCCTGTTCGACGCCAGCGAGCARCTGACCCTGCGCGAGCACGCGACCTTCCTCATGAGCCGCCGCGACCGGGTGAGCGACACCCTGGTCCTGCCGGGGGGACGCATGGTCCATATCCGGGGCACCCGGATCCTGGCCGGCTCCGAGGTGGCCGGCATGGTGGTGATCGCCGACCTCGTCGCCACGGAGAAGGCCGGATCGCCGGGCGACTTCACCGAGCAGGTGCTGCCACAGATCGCGGTCGCGACCCTGCAGACCTCCCGCATCGCCGGCGACCTGTACCGGCCGCACGAGACCATTACCGGTGGTCGGTCACCGGCATGGGTACGCGCGTGCGACAAGCTGCGCGAAGCCCTCATAGCGAAGAAGCCGGCGATCGTGCTCGGTGAGACCGGCACCGGCAAGTTCACCCTGGTCGCCGAGATCTTCCACRCCTCACACCCGGGCGGCCGAAGCRTGTCGATGGACGCCTCCCAGCTGACCATCGAGAACTCCGAGACCGACATCGACTCACTGCTCGCGGGCAAGCCAGAGCCGACCCTCTACATCGTCCGCAATGTCGACCAGGCCAGCACCGAAGGGGTCGAACAGCTCGACGTGTTCTTCACTGCGATCGGCAGGCTCGACAACCCGACCTCATTCGTTGCGACCCTGTCGGACTCCTCACTGGACTCCGACCTGCCGTTCCACGCACTCCTCGGCCACTTCGAGGTAGCGATCACTGTGCCGCCGCTGCGATGCCGTACCGATGACCTCACCGCCATCACCTCGTCGGTCCTGCGCGACATGGCCCCCAACCGCAAGGTGCGGCTMAGCCCAGCCGCCGAGCGGATCATCGCGCGCTACTCCTGGCCACGCAACGTCTCCCAGCTGCGCGAGGCCCTCGAACACGCGCTGCGGCGGCGACCGGTCGGGGAGATCCAGGCCCAGGACCTGCCGGCCTACTGCCAGACCACCTCGCGGCACGTGCTCACCCCGCTGGAGGCAGCCGAGCGGGACACGATCGTCGCCGCTCTCCAGGAGACCGAGGGCAACCGAATGCTGGCGGCCACCAGGCTCGGGATGTCGCGGTCCGGCCTTTACCGCAAGCTGAAGGCCTACGGCATCACCGCCTGACGGGCATCACCGCCTGACGCGTCCCCGGTGGGACGGACCGCCCTTGGCTCAGTCTGAACCAGGGCATGCCCCGCGCCGGCGGTCCGCATGAAGCGGAGAGGTATAAGCCCGTGCAGCCGTCTCATGTTGAGACCGCCTTCCCGCCGCCCATGGGGTGTGATGTTGTGTGATGCAAATCACCCGAATGACGTGGTCGTYACCCCGAGTACAGCCCAACCAGTGACCCGCCCTGGCTTCGGTGACCGTCCGCGCTCACACCGTAAGGAGTCGTATGAGCCGCCAGCGCCCGACGGCGATGCGTGAGACCTACCTATTGATCGACAGACTGTCGGCGGAGTTCGGGCAGGCGCGGTGAGTGAGTACGGGAAAGCCACGCGACGCGGGCTGCTGGCCAGTGCCCCGCTGATCGCCGCGGCGCCCATCACCACGCTTGCGGCCTCGATCACGGCAGCTGAGCAGCACACCTCGAGTGAACAGCACACCTCGATGCCTGCAAGCCATCCGGCCACAGGCCACGGGGCGATGATCGGCCCCGGGGTCCCGGCACCAGGCGGCCCCCACGACCTCGACGACCTCCTCCACCCGCCGCCGGCTCTGGTACATCAGCCCGGYCGAGTGYGCGAATACAAGATCTTCGCTATGGACAAGGAGATCGAGATTGCGCAGGGTGTCACCTTCCCGGCCTGGACGTACAACGGCACGGTTCCCGGTCCGGTCATCCGCGCGACCGAGGGTGACCTGCTACGCGTGCGGTTCACCAACGGCAGTATGCACCCGCATACCATTCATTTCCACGGGATACACCCAGCGAATATGGATGGTGTCTTCGAGATCGTCGATCCCGGTGGAACCTTCGTTTACAATTTCCCGGCGACCCCCTACGGGATGCACATGTACCACTGCCACGCGACGCCGCTCAAGAAACATATTGCCAAGGGCCTTTACGGCGCATTAATCATCGATCCACCGCAGCCACGCCCGACGGCGCGGGAGTTCGTCATGGTCATGAACGGCTTCGATACCGACGGCGACGGTGAGAACAACTTCTACACGGTCAACGGGCGCGCCTTCTACTATGCGCGCTATCCCATCCAGATCAAACGCGGCGAACTGGTCCGGATCTACCTGGCCAACCTGACCGAGTTCGATCTCATAAACTCGTTTCACCTGCACGGCGAGTTCTTCCGCTACTACCCGACCGGCTCGGGGGACCAGTACGAGTACACGGACACGGTCATGCTCTGCCAGGGCCAACGCGGGATCATCGAGATCGAATTCCATTACCCGGGCCGCTTCATGTTCCATGCCCACCAGTCGGAGTTCGCCGAACTCGGCTGGATGGGATTTTTCGAGGTGACCAACTCATGACCAGCGAATCCCGACGGTTCCCGGAGGCCTCGCGGTCGGGCGGCCTGCGCTGGCGGCTGTGGGCGCTGGTTCCGATCACCCTGCTCGGTGCGGTCGTCTGGTTGTTCACGTCCACCGGAACGTCACTAACCGGACTCATCCGCGCCAATCCTCCCGCACCCGACGAATTCGCCGTTCGCCGCGTCGTCTTCGAACCGGGCGAGATCCGCATCCACGTCACCAACCCCCAGCATGCCGACCTCACCATCGCCGTGGTCACAGTCGACGACGCGATCGTGCCTTTCACGGTGGATGGTGGAAGCGTCCTGCATCATCTGCGTTCGGCCACCATTGCTGTCCCCTACCCGTGGATACCCGAGGAGCCGATCGCGGTCGGGGTGACAAGCTCCACCGGAATCCAGACCAGCAAGAAGATCACAGCGGCGGTCGAGACGCCCGGCGTTACCGGCCGCAGCATCCTTGGCTACACAATCATCGGCTTCCTCGTCGGCGTGGTACCGATCGCGCTCGGACTGGCCTGGCTGCCCTCGCTACGCCGGGCCGACTCCCGCTGGACCAGCGGCTTTCTGGCGCTCACCGCTGGTCTGCTCACCTTCGTGGCCTTCGACGCCCTCGGCGAGGCATTCGAACTTCAGGCCGGCCTGCCCACCAGCCTGCACGGTACCGGGGTGGTCCTGTTCGGTGTCGCCGCCAGCTACCTTGCCCTGACCTTCGTCGCCAGCCGCCTGTCCGGCAATACCGGTGCCGGGCTGAGCGGAGCCACGCTGGCAACGCTCGTCGCGATCGGTATCGGCCTGCATAATCTCGGTGAGGGCCTGGCCATCGGCTCCTCCTTCGCGCTGGGAAAGCTCGTCCTCGGCACGTTCCTCATCGTCGGATTCATGATCCACAATATCACCGAGGGACTTGGCATCGCGGCCCCGCTCGCGGAACAGTCCGAGGTGAAGGCGCCCCGGCTCGTCAGCCTCGCGCTTGTCGCGGGTGCGCCCGCCATAGCCGGAACCTGGATCGGTGGATTCCTCATCAACGACGTCCTCGGGGTGCTGTTCCTGTCCATCGCGGTCGGAGCAGCCCTGCAGGTCGTCGTCGAGATCGGACGCCGCCTGGCCCGCCGGGCACCCGGCGGGCTCGGCACCGGTCACGTCCTCGGGGGATTCCTCGCCGGCATCGCCGTCATGTACACCACCGGACTGCTCACCGGCTGAGCGCGGATGGACCCCCAGGCACAGAAGCGGGAGCCGGTGGCGGCAGGAGTTCTCCAGGCCGCCACCGGCTCCCGCTGTCAGTTCGACGTTGAAAAGCGGTTGACCGGGCTGGGACAGCTGTCCGATCACTTCCGTGTTGGTCGCGAAGCCGGTCCGGCGGTAGGCGGCCCGCCGGACCGGCGTCATCCGCTCCGGAAACGGTGGTGCTGACCGGACGCGAGACCGTTCCTGCCGTGGCGTGTCGGCAGCTGCCGACACGCCCACCGGCCGCCTGACGATCAGGCGATGTTGGAAGGCCGGACCAGGCCCTCCGCGAGATCCCCGAATCCGGGAGCGATCACGGCACCCGGGTTGCCGATGACCTCCTCGACAACCAGGGTTTCCGTTGTCAGCAACAGCGCGGCGATCGACGCCGCGCTCTGCAGCGCGCAACGGGTAACTTTCACCGGGTCGATGACACCGAAGCCGGCCATCTCCCCGTATTCTCCGGTCGCGGCGTTGAAACCGTGACCGCGCGGCAGCTCGGCGACCCGCTTGACCACTTCGTCGCCGTCGTAGCCGGCGTTGATCGCGATCCAGCGCAGTGGTTCGGCGATGGCCCRCCGAACGATCTCCCTGCCTTCGGCGGCGTCGCCGGTCAGCGTGAGCTTGTCAAGGGCCGAGGCCGCTTGCAGCAGTGCGGTACCACCGCCCGCCACGACACCTTCGGCGAGAGCAGCCCGTGCCGCCGCGAGGGAGTCCTCGACCCGGTGCAGCTTCTCCTTCAACTCCACACCGGTCACGGCGCCGACCCGGATCACCGCGACGCCGCCGGACAACCGGGCGATCCGGGTCTGCAACGTGTCCTGGTCGTGGGGGTTCTCCGCCCGTTCAAGCTCCCGCTTGAGCTGGTCGATCCGGGCATGGATCTCGGTGGCGGAACCGGCGCCGTCGACGATCGTAGTCGCATGCTCGGTAATGGTGGCCTTCTTGCAACGCCCGAGCTGGCCGAGGGTGACCCGGTCCAGGGAAAGCCCGGCATCCGCGGTAATCACCTGACCGCCCAGAAAAACCGCGAGATCGTTGAGCTCGGCCAACCGACGGTGACCGAAACCGGGTGCCCGGACCACCGCGGACCGGAAGGTCCCGTGCACATTGTTGGCGACCAGCATGCCCAGTGCCGGTCCCTCGACGTTCTCCGCGAAGACGATCAACTGGCCGCCGGCCCGGGTGACCAGCTCGAGGACCGGCATCAGGGTCTGAACCTGAGAGATCTTCTCGTTGGTCAACAGGATGTAGGGGTCGGTGTAGGCGGCCTCCATCCGCTCGGTGTCGGTGACCATGTACGGCGAGAGGTACCCGTTGTCCAACTCGATACCGTCCACGAAGCTGACCTCGAGTCCGAAGATCGGGGATTCCTCGACCGTGACCACCCCGTCGCAGCCGACCCGGCCAAGGGCCGCGGCCACGACGTCGCCGATCCGGGCATCGTTGTTGGCGGCGAGGGTCGCCACCCGGGCAAGATCGGCCTCGCCCTCGACCTCTCCCCGGTACTTTTCAAACTCCTCTAGCAGGGCGGCCACGGCAGCCTCGATGCCGTTCTTGAGAAACATCGGGTTGGCGCCCCCGTCCACGGCATGCAGACCCTCCCGGACGAGGGCCTGCGCGAGCACGGTGGCGGTGGTGGTTCCGTCGCCGGCAGTGCCGTTGGTCTTGGTCGCGACCTCCTTGACCAGTTGCGCCCCCATGTTGGCGAAGGGGTTACGCAGCTGGATCTCCCTGGCTATGGTCACACCGTCATTGGTGATGGTGGGCGGYCCGGTCAGTTTTTCGATGACGGCGTTGCGGCCCTTTGGACCCAGAGTCACCTTGACGGCGTCCGCCAGGGCRTTGACCCCGGCCTCCAGCAGGCGGCGCRCCTCGACATTGAACCGCAGATCCTTRGCCATCTCTTCCTCAGTCCTTCCGCTCCGCATCCGTCAAGGCGGGCCGATGGCGGCACGATCGTGGCTGCGAGCAGCTGGCGGGGCATGGTGGCGAAACCAGCCCCACCTGGAGCCCGATCCGATCGCACAGTCGCGCCGCCGGAGCCCTGGGTTCCCGAGCCACGCACAGATCGGGTCCGAGTGATCAGTAGATCAGGGGATCAGGATCGCCCGACCGCGCACCTTGCCGTGGTGAAGGTCGTCGAGCGCCTGGTGGAACTCTGCCAGGGGGTAGGCACTCGTGTGCAGGGTGACCTTGCCACGGGTTGCGAGAACCATCAGCTCAACGAGGTCGCTGTACGATCCGACCAGGTTACCGATGAAGTTGATCTCAGTGGAAATGATGTCGATGGTGGAGACGTTCAGCACCCCGCCATAGCCGACAACATAATACGAACCGGCGCGACGCAGCATGGCGACACCCGCCTCGATCGCACCGCCTTCGCCGACAAAGTCGATGACTGCCTCGGCGCCGCTGCCCCCGGTGAGATCGAGTACCGCGGACACCTCGCTGCCGTCGGCCCGCACCGTGTGGTCGGCGCCCAGTTCGCCGGCGAGCCGCAACGCCTCGGCGGAGCGGTCGACGACGATGATCTCGGCTGGGGTGAGGGCACGCAGCACCTGCACACCGATGTGGCCCAGACCGCCGGCTCCGATCACCACGACCCGGTCACCGGGACTCAGCGCCGCGGCTGCCTTGCGTGCCGCGTGATAGGCGGTCAGTCCGGCGTCGGCCAGTGCCGCCACATCCGCCGGTTGCAACGACGGGTCGAGTTTGACCACCGACCGGGCGTTGGTCCGCAGCAGTTCGGCGTAGCCGCCGTCGCTGTCGATTCCGGGAAAGGACGCCCGGGCGCAGTGCACGTCGTCGCCGTCCCGACAGGCCCGGCATAGCCCGCAGGTGACCAGCGGGTGCAGGATGACCGGGTCGCCCACGGCGATGTCGCTCACCGCCGAACCGACCTCGTGCACCCAGCCGGCGTTCTCGTGGCCGAGCACGTACGGCAGGGTCACGCCCGACTTCTGCTCCCACTGCCCTTCGATGATGTGCAGGTCGGTCCGACAGACACCGGCGCCGCCGATCCTGACCACCACGTCCAGCGGATGGAGGATCTTGGGCTCGGGGACGTCTACCAGCCGCGGCGCGTTGTCGTACTTGATGACCTGGACGGCCCTCATCGGCCCACCTCCACGTTCGTCGCTGTCACGTCACTGTCACGTCATGGGTGTGCGGTCCACCGTGCCGTGCCGCGTCTCCAGCAGACCGCGGCAGACCGTGGTGTTCGCGTCGATCGTCACCCGGACGRTCCGGGCAAACCGCAGCCGGAGGGGCAGCGCCTCGCGATCGATCGGACGGCCGTCGTCGTCAACGAACAGCGGCGCCTCGGGAGCCAGGGACAGTCCGAGGGCATCCCGTCGGCGCAGCAGGCTGCGTCGTTCCGGTGACTCCGGCATGTCCGCCAGCCGGGCCCGATCCAGCGACTCGGGTGACCAGCCCGCGGCTACCAGGCGCTTGGCCGCGCCTTCCAGGCTGGCGGTGTGCGCCTTACGCAGGAAGGTCATCCGCAGGTCGTCGAGGCCTCCGGTGGCCTCCCCGGGAAAACTTGCCGGGAAACCGTCTCCGGCGGCGACTCCGGCGTTGATCTCTTCGGCAGCGAAGTGATCCTCCAGGGCCACGTCCACCTCGGTGACTCCTGGCAGCTCCTTCACCACGTCGTGCGCGTCGGACACCATCAGGTAGGCGAAGTTCGGCGCACAGAAGTAGGTCGGGAGTCTGAGCCGAACCTGCACCCGCCCGTCCTGGACCACCAGAGCACGGACGAATCCCAGCTCGGTGACGGGCTGGTCGAGCTCTGGGTCGTACACCCGCCCCAAAGCTTCCCAGACGTCCGCGGCCAGGCCGGTCCTACTGGTTACTGTGGGTGTGGTCATACGGACTGCCCTGCGCCCACGAGAGGCGTCGACGCCGGAGAACCGCTGCCCGCCCCGCTAACCTCGGCCGGTACCTCGATGTCGTAGAGCGCGGCCGCGTTGAGACCGAGAATTTTGCGCTTGATGTCGGGGGTGAGCACGCCGTACTCGGCCTGCATGTCCGCCGGGATCTGGAAGTCGACGAACTTCTCGACCAGCCACTTGGGGTGCCAGATCGCGTAGTCACTCGAGAAGGTCAGCCGGTTCTCGTCGAGCCAGTAGAGGAGCTCACCGATGATCTGCGCGAAGTAGCGCGGCCGGCTGTGGATGAACGGCATGGCCACCGCGAGCCCACCGTAGACATTGGGCTCCTGCGTGGCGATCCAACAGAAGTCCTCCAACCGGGGCAGTCCGACGTGTTCGATGATGAACCGCAGCTCGGGGAATTCGGTGGCCACATCATCGACGTCGGCGACATCGAACGCGTCCCGGTTCAGCGGGTAGATCGTCGGGCCCTTGTGGATGTGGATGTTGCGGATGCCGAGTTCCTGGCACTTCTCCAGATACCGGTAGACCCACGGGTCGGTCAGCTTGTAGCCCTTGGACTCGCCCTTCCACTCCGCCGTGTAGAGCTTCACACCCTTGAGGTTCCAGCGTGCCGCCAGGTCCGCCAGCTTCGACAGGCCCAGTTCGCCGTCACGCGGGTCGAAGGCGCCGTTCACGATGAACTTGCCGGGGTACCGCTCGGCGAGCGCGCCGTCCTGCTCGGTGGTGTTGAAACCATTCCGGTAGAAGTCCGTCAGATAAGTGGGCTGGAAGATCCCCTTGTCGACGTAACCGTCCTCGAACAGGTCCTTCACCATGACTTCCGCAGAGTACTTCTGGAACTTTTCCCGCGGCCAGAGGTACTCCTGCGGGCTCAGATTCACATGGTAATCGTAGAAGCAGTCGATGAAACCTTTGCCGTAGCGGTTCGCCTGGTTTTCCGGGCTCCCATCCCAGAAGTGCAGGTGGGAATCCACGATGAAGTATCGCTCATTGTCCTTGACGTACATGTGGATATCCTCCGAAATATCATCACGGCCGGTCCACGCCGGGCCGGATGAGCCCGGCGTGGACCGTGCCGTTCGCCTCGGATCAGGTCAGTTAGTGACGACTTTCAGATCGAAATCGATGTACTCCGCCGCGTCCTCGGGGTTGGCGAACAGTACGGTCTTGTCGTCGAGATGCACCATCCGGCCGTAGTGCGTGGACATGATCTCTTCGAAGTCGGACACACCGAAATCGAAACCGAGCGCATCCGAGATCTCGTCGAAGTCAAATTCGATCTTACGTTCGCCGTCAACCCGGATCATGGACGGATACTCCTCGACGCGGATACCGGGCTTGCTCCGCATGACGTCGGCGACGACATATCCGTTCTGGTTGTTCATCAGGGTGACGCCGCACATGTTCGACGAGGTTCTATTGGATTTACCGAGCTCTGGGTTTCCGTTCGCGGTGGTCACTGCGTCAGCTCCTTCGGCTCGGGCAGACCAAGGTCGGAAAGGACGGCCCGGAATCCGTTGACCGTAGCGTCGAGGGATTCCGAGAAGGTGATGACTTTCTCCTGCGGCTGCGACCAGATCGGCTGCAGTTCATGGGCCGCCTTCAAGCTCAGCGGAACCCACCGGGACAACCAGCCGGAAAGGGTCTCGACGTTGCCTGCGCCGAACTTCTCGTCGGTGATGAGAAGCTTGAGCAGCGCGCGGGTGTAACGCAGGTCGCGCTCGTAGTCGTTCTCGCCGGTTCCGACCAGGGTCGGCGTGACGTAGTCGCCGTTACGGGCGGCGATCTGCATGACGAGGTGGCTGCGGAATAACACGCCGACCAGCGACTCGAACACGATGTTCGCGGCGACGAGTGCCTCCGCCCAGTCAGCGACCGCGGTGATCCGCTCGACGTTCTCCCGCACCGGCTGCCACACCGGGTCGTCRTGCCAGACCTTGCGGTGGGCCGATCCGTCGAACCCCGGCAGGGACTCGGCCAACTCCAGGTTGTACAGGGCGAGGTCCTGGGCGAAGCGGAGCTTGTGCGCGCTGTTCACCGCGATGGCAGTGTTAATCATGTTCGTGGGACCCGACCGCTGGGCGGCGACGAACACGTGCAGGCCCAGACCGTTCTCAGCGTGCATCCAGGCGCCCAGGTGCTGCTCGACGAACTTGGTCCACCCCCGCGACCAGCCGTCGTAGGCATGGGCCGCCCGCGCGTTTTCAAGGTTCTGCTGGATCTGCCGGACAACATTGGAGTTGTTCCGGTAGATGGTCTGCTCCCACTCCTCATTGGGGTCGCGGAAGGCATGCCAGTCCGAGGAGCGCAGAGCCGTCCAGTCCTGCGGATATCCGCCGGGCCCCTTGGCGAAACCGTAGATCCAGCCCTGGGCCAGGTAGCGGTCAGGGTCCGGCTGGACGTCGAAGGTGACGTCCTCGTACATGGTCGCCCGCATTTTCTGCGGCTTGAAGTAGTTGTACACACGGCTGGTGGAGCTGGGGAACGTTAACGCGCCCGCCTCCGCGTCGGTGAACTCCGGCTTGGGGAAGCTCCTGGTCTTACCCGTGACTTGCGTCATGCCTGTGCTCCTCGTGGCAGGTCGTCAACCGATGGCCGACCGGTGACGATGACCGGTCAGCTTTCGGCGGCGGCCGTGATAGTGAACTTGTCGTAGAAGATCTGTTCTTTCGGGACCCCACTCGACTCAAGCCGCGGCAATGCCGCGTCAATCATGGGAGGCGGACCACACAAGTAAACATCGCAGGATGCGATGTCGGTCTCGCGCCGGTCCACTATATCGGTTACCAGCCCGTTTTCCACGGGATGGCCGATATCGTCCGAGTTCTCCGGCATGCTGTCGGACAGGCAGGGGACGAACGTGAAGCCGGGAATCGACGCACCGGTCTGGAGGATCTCGTCGACATAGAACAGGTCGCGGGGGGCACGAGCCCCGTAGTAGAAGACGACCTCCCGCTCGCTGTTCTTCGTCGCCAGCTGGCGTAGCAGGGAGAKGATCGGGGCCATCCCCGCGCCACCACCGATGAAGACGATCCGACGGTCCGAGCTCACCCGGAGCGTGAAAGCACCGTACGGCCCGGTGACGGTCAGTGGGTCATCGGGGYGCAGACCGTCCTCCAGAAGTCCGGAGAAACGCCCGCCCGGATACTTCTTGATAATGAACTCGAGATAGCCTTCCGCYGCCGAGATGTTCGCCATGGAGAACGAACGGTGTTCACTCGAACCAGGAATGGTGATATCGACGTACTGACCCGGGTGGAACATGAAGTCCGGTGAACCGGTGATGTCCAGACGCAACCGGGTGATGTCGTGGGTGAGATCTTCCGTCTCCACGACAGTGCTTTCTATGGTCCGCACCGGAAGGYCGGAGCGGATCATGTCCTCGTCATAGTTGACCAGTTCGACCGACAGATCGCTGAAGGCATGCGCCCGACACAGCAGGATGTAGCCCTCATCACTTTCGTAATCGGCCAACGCGAAGGTCGAATAGCGGCCCATCTGTACATCACCGTCAAGCAGGAAGGACTTGCACGCCGAGCACTGTCCCTCCTTGCATCCGTGCATCAGGTTGACGCCCTGGCGGAACGCCGCGTCGAGCACGGTCTCGTCCTCGGTAACCTCGATCTCCACGTCGACCGGCTCGAACCGGACCCGGTGGGTGTCGCTCATGCCCGTCTCTTTCCTGCTTTGAAAAACCCGTCGTATCCGGGCGAGCCGCCCGGGCCGCGCCTCGGTGGTGCGGCCCCACCGGCGCTCGTGTCGCGGCGCCGGTGGGGCCGTGTTCGTTCGAACGCGTTCAAGAAACGTCCGTCGGCCCCCTCGGACGGCGGTTCTTCAACACGCCCGCAGCTTGCAGGGCGCTATTAGGAAACGGGTGCCGGCCGACCAGCCGGACCGCCGGCCCGGTAGGCCGCCATCGCCGCCTCACGCTCGGCGTCGTTCATCTCGTTGAGTGCGACATTCGGACTGCTGAACGTGATGCCGCGGACATMGTCGAGCGTCCAGAGCTTCGAGGGGTCGTCGAGCTCGAGATGGGGCTGCGGAATCAGGGTCTTGCCGTCATCACGGACGTACCCGAGGTCGGAAATGACATCGGCGAGATCCCAGTTGTGGTAAAGAGTCTCCCACTCCCGCTTGCCGGTCAGCCGGCCCATGTTCGGCGTCGGGCGGCCCTGGTACTCCGGCCGGAACGCCACCTTGTCAGTCCAGTGACAGGCTTCGGAGCAGTAGGTGCGCCACTGGTCGTCCACCTTGTCATGCACCATGTCCTCGCGGATCACGCAGGGCACCATGCACGTCCAGCACCGCTGGGGGTACTGGTAGTCGACGTTCTCGAACGCGATGGGCTTGTTCCGGCCGGGGTAACGCATCCGGTTGTAGTTCTCCCACCACTTGCCGTACTTGTTGTACCAGCCCGGGTACTTCGACTCGAACCACTCGAAGTCGTCGTCGGTCATCGGGTCGATCCGCCAGTAGTTCACCGGCCATCCGGTGGCGAAGAACTGCGCGACCTCGTGCACGTACCCCTTGTTGTAGATACGGTTCCAGGCTTCCTCGACCAGGTCGTGGGGGATCACCAGGCCGTACTTCTCGAGCGGGATGAGGTAGCTGCGGTAGTAGTCGTCGTAGATCCAGCGCTGCCACATCTCCGCGTAGCTCTCGCGGTCCTTGCGGCGGTCCTTCGTGCCGTACTCGATGAAGGTGCCGATCGCGGCATCCACCACGGCGTGGTTGTTCCACCACGCGTAGCGCAGGTCACGCTCGAGCAGCGGCCGGTTGGCCTCGTCGGCGAGCGCCATGAGCAGGATGGAGTACCCGTTGCTGATGTGGCGAGACTCGTCGGACTGGACCGAGTGGAACACCGTCGGTAGCAGGTAGTCACCGTTGGYGGCCGCCTCGGACGGCATCGCGACAAACAGGGTGTTGGTGAACGCCGTCTCGGCGACGACGGTCAGGTAGATGTTCGCCGCGGTGATCGCGTCACCGGTGATGAAGCCCTCACCGAACTGGCGGCCGATCGTTCCGGCGTAGTTGTTGGCGAACGCCTTCTCAGTGATGTCGAAGCCGGCCGGATCGATGTAGTGGTTCATGTACAGGCGCTTGAGGTTCATCTGGATCGTCGAGTGACGCACCTCGTCGATCATCTGTACCGCGAGCCCGTTGTGGATCTCAGGGTTGGGGACGGCATCGATCGCCATCGGCATCGCCCGGGCCGCGGAGATCTCCGGGAACGGGATGATCGACAGGAAGAGCTTCTGCCACTCCATCCAGCGCTGCTGGACCTGGCGGAACATGTTGCCGCGAATCGCGCCGTCCATCGCGCCGTACACGCGGTTGTCCTTCTCCTCCTCCATCGGGAAGTAGGAGCGCAAGATCTGCTTGAGCGGGTCCTTCTTCGGAGACTTGTCGAAGGTATAGTCGGTGGCAAACCGCTTCGCGGGCGTCGCGAACGTCGGTTCCCATGACAGCTCCGTGATCTTTTTGTGTGCCTTTGTCAAGCTTTGACGGCTCACGTCCTGCCTCCTGGACGATACGGGGTCGGGCAGACACCGGCGATGCCCGCCTGCACCGAGATCGACGCCGATCCGCGTCGACCCTCCTTCCGGCCGGAACCGGTGCCTGCACCACGTCCCTTCGTATGTCCCACATCACACTCCCCGTGGGAGGTGTGTGGGATCTCAATCTGAGACAGGTACCAGGACTCGGCCAGCAAGATCATCGGGGAGGCGAGATGCGARGAGCGATCGGCGATCGGCGATCGGCGCCGGTCGGGGGTCGGTCGGGCGCGGCGGACRCCCGGCAGTGGGCGGAGCACAAGGTCTAGCCAGACGGTGGGCTGCGATCTAACCTCGCTCGGGAACCGCTCGTGACCACGTCGGACGCTGCGGTTGTACCGGAGTCGTCGAGGTTCGCCGTTCGCGGGAGGAGATCCATCAGATGGCTGGTTGTTCGAGCAACCTAGATGCTTATAATCATCAGGGCGCCGAGGTTGCGCAGGCGCGGGAGCTGTTCCTGACCACCGACTCCATCGAGCCGGACAGGGTACGCGACAGCATCCGGGCGTCCTGGTTACGCTCCCGGCACTGGGAGGTAGCGGCGGAAGGCCCCCGACTCACGTTCGTGGGCGACCTCGACAGCGAAAACCCGGTCAGCCGCGCCGCAGCGCCCATCGTCCGCCAGCTCGGCGATCAACTTGTAGACCAGCCTATCAGCATCATCCTGACCGATGCCGAGGGAGTCGTCCTGGCCCGGCRCACCGGTGACCGCGCCCTGGAGAAGCACCTCGACGCGGTCCAGCTCGCACCGGGTTTCAGCTACGCGGAAAGACTGGTGGGAACCAACGGAATCGGTACCGCGCTCGAGGGAAGGTCCCCCGCCCATGTCTTCGGGCACGAGCACTACGCCTCGAACCTCGAGAATCTAGCCTGCGCCGGAGTGCCGATGCACCATCCAGTCACAAGGAAGATAATTGGCGTCTTGGACCTGACCTGTTGGCGTCCGGACGCCGGGCCGCTGCTCATGGCCATGGCCCGGGCCGCGGCGGCACAGATTCAGGAATCCCTGCTCGCCAACGAAGAACACCGTGACCTTGCCCTGTTACGGGAGTATCTCAGGACATGCCAACGGATTTCCGGCGTGGTGCTCGGCCTCAACGACGACGTCGTCATGATGAACGAGCACGCGCGCCAACTACTCGACCCCCGCGACCAGTCGGTGCTGATCGGGCGCATCACCGATGTCGTCGCCAGACGCCGTGCCACCACCCTGATGATGRAACTGCCCAGCGGAACCTGGGCCCGCGTGCACTGCCGGACAGTGGCAACGGAGAGGGCCACCGACGGGGCGGTGGCCCATGTCCGTTTTGTCGAAGCGCCGCGCCCGCGGCATGCGGACACCGCTCTGACGCGGCTTCCGCTGCCCGGCATCGTCGGCTCCGGAACTCTATGGACCCGTGCCTGCCGGGAAGTGGACGCGGCTGCGCAAGCAGGTGAGTGGGTGATATTACGAGGAGAGCCCGGCGTGGGCAAAACAGCCCTGGCCCGGGCCGTGTGCCAGCGGCATGATCCGTCCGCGTGGTTCTCCGTTGTCGACGGCCACAACACTACTGTTCGGGAGTGGGGGACCCTTCTCCGCCACGAACTGAGCCGTAGCCGGGGCACGCTGGTGGTACGCCACGTCGATCGCATCGACCCCTATCGGCTGCATGTGCTGGCGTCCGCCTGCCAAGCAGCGGAGGCGGGCGGCYGCCGGGATCTGCCGTGGGTAGTCCTGACGCTCAGCGCCGACGACAAACCCCTCGGCCCCCTGATGCGCTACTTCCCGCGTTGCATCGAAGTGCCCCCGTTGCGGCACCATATCGATGATCTGCACCAAATCGTGCCGTTCCTGCTGGTAAAACTTACCCGTGGCGGCCAACTCGCCTGCTCCCCGCAGGCTATGCAAGCACTGTTGCGTACCAGTTGGCCAGGCAACATCGAGCAGGTGCGGCAGGTGCTGCGCAAAGTCATCCAGGTTCGCCCCGCAGGCACGATCATGGTCGGTGACCTGCCGCCGGAATGTCACACGGTCACCCGCCGGGTTCTCGGAGCCATGGAGGCGATCGAGCGGGACGCAATAGTGCAGAGCCTGCTCAGTGCGGACGGGAACAGGACCCTCGCGGCGCGGGCTCTCGGCATGTCGCGAGCGACGATCTACCGCAGAATCCGGCAGTACGGCATCGAGATCCCCGCTCCCAGCGTGTAGACGCAATCTTGCGTGGAGCCCACGGGAGCAGAGTGCGGGGAGCAGAGTGCGGGGAGCAGCAGCCCTACGACAGGCCGCAGTGGYGGTCCCTAACGTGGGAGGCCCATCATGGCTGCGCGGTCGCGACCCGGTCCCGGCCGGAGCGCTTTGCCTGGTAGAGGGCCACGTCGGCGCGGATGAGCAGGTCGCCAAGCCCGGAATCGTCCGGGTTCAGCATCGCCACCCCCACGCTGACGGTGACCGGGAGCGGACCGTCGGCGGTAGCCACCGGGCTGGCCCCGATCGCCTGCCGAAGCCGCTCGGCGAGAACACCCGCCGTCGCAGCCGGGCAGCCCAGCACGGCCGCGAACTCCTCGCCGCCGATACGGCCGACGATGTCCTGCGGGCCCAGCGTGCCCTGCACGCGCCGAGCGACCTCGGCGAGAACCGCGTCACCCACAGCATGACCGTGACCGTCGTTGACCTGCTTAAAATGATCAATATCGATCATGAAGGCAGCCAGCGACCGCGCCGCATGCAGATGCCCGCGGACCAGAGCATCGGCCTGCTCGAAGAAATGACGCCGGTTCGCCAGCCCCGYCAGCGGATCACTGTCCGCAAGCCGCTGCGTCTCCTCGAACAGGTAGGCGTTCTCACAGGCCGCCGCCGCCTGGCCCAGCACGGCATAAGCCAGACGAGCCTGCCTGGGATTGTAGCCACCAGCAGCCCGCGAGGCGATCAGAACGACGACGGTGGGGGCCGGCCGGCACAGCGCCGGCACGGCCAGCCAGCTGCCCACCGGGTAGCGCTGGCCGGGGAGCACCTCCGGCAGCCTCCGGTGCGGCCCGATCATCCCACCGCCGTGGAACGCCAGCAGCAGAGGGGAATCCGGAAGCGGGACGATCATCGCCCCGACCGCCCGGGTATCCACCTGGCCGTGGACCGCCACGACCCGCAACGTTCCGCACGGTTCCCGGGCCAGCGCCCACGCCGCCTCGCACGGAAGCTGCGCGGCAGCCGCCGTCATGACCCGCCCGAGGATCTCCGGCGGAGTCACCGCCCTGGTGGTCTCGACGACGACCCGGTGCATCGTCTCGGCCAGTTCCCGCTGCTGGCGCTCGGCCATCAGCAGCCTGCGCAACTCCGCCGCGTCGGCCTCGCGAAGCGAGATCAGTTCCCGGTCGTGCCCCGGCACGGCGAGAAGCAGGACATCCTGGATCTGGTTGGCGACCATGCCCGCCATGACCGCCAGCAGCGGCCCGGCATCCCGGCGCGGACAGGTGAGATCGAACAGGCCCAGCGTCTGCCCCGTCACCGGATCACGCAGGGGAACACCGGCGCAGGCGAACTCGCCGAGGGACTCCGCGTAGTGCTCCTGACCGAACACGTGCGCCGGCCTGTGCTCCTCAAGAGCGGTACCGATGCCGTTGGTGCCGACAAACCGCTCGGCATAACTAAATCCGGGCAGCAGCGATACGCGGTCCAGCCGGCGTTCGAATGCGGCGTCGCCGGTGCACCGCATGAGCACCAGACCGTTCGCGTCGGTGACGATCGCGCTGACGGCCTGCCTGGCCAGCCGATCGGCGAGCTGGCACAGGACCGGTTCGGCCGCGCGCGCGACAGGTACGTCAAGGTCCGAYGCGGCGAGGAGGGGCTCGGGGCTGTCCGCGGCCACCGCCCACCGCCGCGACCGCATCCACGACTCGCGGATCGGATCCCGCACCCCACCGGACTCGCTGGTCTCAGCCGAGATCTCAGCCGAGATCTCAGCTGAGATCCCGGCGGTGAGGAACCGCTCGCGCAGCCGCTCGAGCGAGGCTCCTTCCCCACCGTTGAGGCGAAGCCCCGAGGCCCGTCCGGCTCGCCGAGACGGTCTTGACCGATCCGGCATGACGCACCTTCCCGCACCTTTAACCGTGTGACCTGGGGCAAGTATATGCCGCTTGGACCTGAGCTCAGAATCATAGTCCGCTTAGCCCGGCCTGCCAGGGGAGACAAAAATCGCGGAGAAAGTGATATCCAGTATTTTTCTTCCGAAAATCGGTCTTTCGGGCGGTTGGTAGGTTGACGCCTCCTGCCATCGGCGCCGTCAGCCGGTGAGCAGACCTCGCAGGAACAGCCGCACCCACCGTCGGGGGGCCGCCGGTGAGA
Organism: Frankia sp. CgMI4; assembly: GCF_001756285.1. NCBI lineage: Bacteria > Bacillati > Actinomycetota > Actinomycetes > Frankiales > Frankiaceae > Frankia > Frankia sp. CgMI4. Next base: position 6,080 of record NZ_MAQZ01000095.1, on the reverse strand, counting down.
TCCCGTCACCGGGCATCAGGCTGAGCACCGGCACGAAGTCGTCCGCGGTGACGTCGGAGTGGAGGACGCCCTGACGATGCGCGATCTTCACTAGGTGACTCAACGCGACCTTCGTACCGCTGATGACGCCCGAAGCGCGGAGGGCCCCTCGGAGTTGCACGCCTGCGCGTACTTCGCCACCAGCCGCGGCGTTTTCTTCTCGCCGGAGCCGCCCACCATGGTCGACTGCAGAATCGTCGGCGGCCCCAAACCTAGGCGACCTCGACGGTCCGCATGCCGATCACACTGGATGCACGTCCTGACCGTCATCGGCCGCTCGCGACCTCGGTAAGTGTCAAGCGGCCTTTGGGCAGTTGCTTCAGGGCAGCCGCCCTCGGCCCGACCGGACCGGTCGCCAAGATTCGATCTTCGTGTGCGCCGTGGATGGGCTCATTGTGGGTGCGGATGTCCCGACACGGAGAGGCACCCACAGGCATGCTCCGGCACGGAAAACGCCGTGAGCTGGGAGAAGGCGGCATCACCAGGAACCTTGCGGCATGAGCCGGCACGCGCCCGTGCGACTTGCAATCGAGCGGCTACTGATTCGAGTCCCCTCACCAGCTCCAATGACAGGGCTTTCAGGATTGTACCGCGTTACCGGTCGCCATTCTATTAGGATATAAAAATTCGTCGGCGTGTCGGCCGCCAGTTGACCGACAGGCGAGAAAGTGCCGCTTTTTGTCGGAGGATGCAGGTGCGCCAAGTCGAAGTGAAGTACTCGGTGACCGACCCGGCTACGGTCACGGCAGCGCTTCGAGCGGCCGGYGTGGACCTCACCGATCCGGTGTTTCAGGATGATCAGACATTCGCGCCGGTGGCTCGCACCGTGTGCAGGGTGTCGAACCACACGAACGCCCCGGTCAGGGCCAGGGGTACCAGCAGCGCACGGAACTCGGCGTTCTCGTTGGTCTTCGCGTCGATCTCCCGCTGGCCGACCATCGCCCCGGCGCCGGGGGAAACGACCCCGAGCAGGTGAACCTGGCTGCCATCGGCACGTGTCGCCCCCCGGCCGGTCTCCCGTCCACCGCGTACGCCCGCACCGGGAACAGCCGCACCACTGTTCACGTCCACCGCCCCGGGCGGGGACGCCGCGGTGCCAGCGACCACATCCGCGAGATCAGCCGGCATGTCGGCGAGCGGCGAGTCAAGCAACGCGACCGCAAGCGCCTGATCGTCGGCCCTGTCGAGGAACCGGCGGATCGTCGACTAATCCGGCAGCAGATGCCCGCTCCACGAATTCCACGGCAGCCGTAACCGGACCCGCTCCGCCCACGTCGTGGCCGCCAGCCATTCCGTCACCACCACGCTCGCCGGCACGTCGCCGTCCGATGCAGCTCCACCGTACGGCGCACCATCCGACGGCGCACCATCTGAGACACCGTCGGCTGCCGCCCGCCACCGGACGCGGCGTGGGTGAGGCGGAAGCGGTAGCTGGCGGCGGTCTGGCCGGTACCGAAACGGTTCGTAACGCAATGCGATGACCTCGGTGTCGCAGCCGCCGCAGCGCAGCACCTCGGCCATCTACACGGGAGTTATCGCCTCCGGATCGTCGACGATTAGCCGGGCGCCCCGCCACCGTTGCGTACAAGGTGGCCGGGGCCGTCTGGTCCGTCACGCGTCACTCTTCTCGGAGGCGGACGGGCGCGGCGCGAGCGGGAGCGAGTGTGGCGAGGGCCGCGGTGGGCACGTCCGGTGTGGGTGGGGTGAGCCCCCCGAGACTCACCCCACCCACGCCGAAGGCCAGTCATCGCTGGCATGCGGCGGTCACTGGCCGAGCCGTCGCCACCAGGCACTGATGGACGGCGGTCGGCTGCGCCGAGCCGCGACCTTGGCTGAGGCTGCGGCTCAGCCGTCGTCGTCATCGCCGTTGATGGTGGTTGGGTTCACGGCCGCTCCCTTCTGCCGGGATCGGGACTCGCGGTCACGGCGAACATCCGCCGGCCGGCCCGTCACCCGGAGGGCGACCGTCAGCGCACGGGCGCACGCTGAGCACGAAGCGAGAACGAAAGCCCGCGCCCAGCACCGCACCGCCAGGGGCTACAGACATCACCGCCGACACGAGCCATGGACGTCACCGACCGACGGCGTCACGAACGGCAGGCGTCACGAACGGCAGGCGTCACGAACGGCAGGCGTCACGAACGGCAGGCGTCACGAACGGCAGGCGTCACCAGCAGCCGCGGAGGTCACCGACGGCGGGCGTCACTGGTCCCAGTCAGTCTCGGAAAGAACGAGTGGGCGCCGGTTCCAGGAGTGCCGCGAACGCATGTTCGTGGGATCAAAGTCGAGCAGGACGCCTGGCCGACCCCGGCGGCACGGACCGCACCCGCCCGGCGGCGGGGACTGACCCTCGTCAGCCCGCCTGTGCCTTGGCGGCGGCCTTCATCGCCTTCTTGTACTCCCGGACCTGGTCACGGGTGGCAACGTCAGTGATGTCCGCGATGGAGCGGAACGTGCCCTCGTCCCCGAACGGCGCGGAGGCCTCCCRCCATCCCGGTGGGGTCACGCCAAGCTGTTTACCCAGCAGCGCCACAAAAATCTTGGCCTTCTGCTGACCGAACCCCGGCAGCGCCGCCACCCGCCTCAGCAGTTCCTTACCGTCGGCCGCGGTCGTCCACACGCGGGCCGCGTCGCCGTCGTAGGTGTCCACGATGAGCTGACACATGGCCTGTACCCGCTTGGCCATCGAGCCAGGGAACCGGTGCAGCGCCGGCACCTGCGAGAAGATCGCGCCCAGGGCGTCAGGGTCGTACTTCGCCAACTCCTCCGCATCCAGCGGCTGGCCGAGGCGTCGGGTCAGCTCATGGGGCGCGGCAAAGGCACGCTCAAGAGGAATTTGTTGATCCAGCACCATCCCGATCAGCAACGCCAACGGATCGCTCGTCAGCAACTCGTCCGCCTCGGCGATCTGGCTCAGATGCAATCCCACGCCAACACCGTAGCCGACCGCATCGCATCCGCCGCCCGGTCGTTGATCAGGTTGTGTAGTCGGTGTAGTCCCGACAGGCGGCGTAGTCGTCGGCATCCAGGTAGTGGCACCAGGGTGACTGTGAATCGGGGAAGCGAAGTCGACTGGTGCCCTTCCAACTCGCAACCTCGACGTGGCGACCAAGATCCCTCACGGTCCATGTCGGCCCGAGGTGCCCGAGGGCAAGAACGCGGTGCAAGCGGAGAGATGGACGTTCTGGTAGTCCAGGAAGACAGCGACTCGTGGGGTCATGACGTAGCCGACCTCGAAAAAGGCCCCGCCAGTCCCGGAGGACGGCGGGGAGTAAGTGGCTCTCTGGGCCGTCAAACGCCGGCACGGTCGCCCGCTGCCGACCTTCGCTCCAGCAGCCGCCAACCGGATCGTGACGCTACGCAGCCAGGCCGGCGCGGACCGTCTCGTTCCACTGAACCCGTCGAGCGCGGGCCACTTACCCAGGCACCGGCCCCGCCGAAATCGACGATCACCGTCGTGTGGTTCACCGCCGCGCGTCCGACGTCGTCCGCTCGTCTCATTCGATGAACCGCGGCCGAGCCAGAGACACCCCGGCACCATCCACCTCGGCGACCCCGTCCCCTCGGGCGGTCCCCGCAGCTGGGTAACCGGCGCGATGCGCCAGGCTCCCGCTCAGGGCTGGGCGAGGCGGGTGACGAAGTCGGCCACGATCGCCAGCTCGGCGTCGTCGTAGCGGCCGAGCGACTCCATCAGGCCGGCTCCCTTGGAACCGTAGAACGCGCCCAAGTCCGCGGCGATCCGCTCCCGGCGCGGGACAGGATGGCCTTCCTCCGGTTCTCGGYGGAGCGCTCCCGGCGGACGTGACCGACGCGCTCGAGGCGGTCGAGCGCTCCGGTGACAGTGCCGGTCCGCAGGCCGCTCAGATCGGCCAGCCGCCCTGGTGTCAGCGGTCCGCGCATCTCGCGCAGTGTCAGAACGGCGCGTCGCTCGTGYCGAGTTCGATCTCCTTCGCCCCCTCGTGGCTGTAGAGGACCGCTCCTGCGATCAACCGGACGACCGCGGCGAGGACGTCCGTATGTCACGATCAAGGGGGGTGCGTCGTCAGATCGGCATGAGTAGGATTGTGATCACCGGATCCACTGGCGTCATCGGGCGGCGCGCCATCCGGGAGCTGCACGCCACCGGCCACCACGTGAGGGGCGTAACCCGGTCCGCGCCCGGCCGCGAGCGGCTGGCCAGCCTTGGGGTCGATGCCGTCGACGCCGACGTCTTCGACGAGGCTTCGCTGAGCCGGGCCTTCGACGGGGCGGAGGTCGTCATCAACCTGTTGACCCACATCCCGAGCGCCGATCGTATGGCCGACCCGTCAGCCTGGGCCGAGAACGACCGACTGCGCACGAAGGCGTCGGCGGCGATCGCACGGGCGGCCCAGGCCGCCCGTGCGCGCCGGCTCGTCCAGGAGTCGATCGCGTTCGTCTATGCCGACGGCGGCGACGCGTGGCTCGACGAGGACGCACCGCTCGCGGGGGGCGGCGTGACAACGTCCGCGCTGACCGCCGAGGATCACGCGCGCGAGATGTTCGACGGCGACACCGTCGTGCTGCGCTTCGGGCTGTTCCTCGGACCGGACAGCGGCTCCACGCTGGCCACTGTGGAAGCCGCACGGCGGGGAACTTCGATCGCGRCCGGACCACCCGGCGCCTACCGGCCGACGCTCTGGCTGGAGGACGCGGCATCGGCCGTCGCCACTGCACTGAGCGTCCCCGCCGGGACCTACAACGTCGCTGACGCCGACCCACCTACAAACGCCGAGATCGATGCCGCGTTGGCCGCCGCCGTCGGGGTCACGGCACTGCGGCCGAGGACGCCAGGGGACGGGCCGATGAGCCGCTCCCAGCGGGTGTCGAGCCGACGGCTGCGCGAGGCGGGCGGCTGGGCGCCGCGCCTGCGCGCGGGTACGGAGATCTGGGGCCGGATCACCACATGACCATTCTGGAGCGCTTCACGCAGGCACGCCCTCGGCTGCTACGGCTCGCATACAGCGAGCTCGGTGACCTCGGCGAGGCCGAAGAAGTGGTCCAGGATGCCTGGCTGCGGCTCGCGCGCGCGGACCACGCGGCAATCGAGAACCTGGATGGCTGGCTGACCACGGTCGTCGCTAGGCTCGCCCTTGATCGCCTCCGGTCCGCTCGGGCGCGCCGCGAGATCTACGTCGGCCCGTGGCTCCCAGAGCCGCTCGGGTCGGGTGACCCGGCAGACCGTGTCACGCTCGACGAATCCGTCAGCTACGCCTTGCTAGCGGTGCTCGAGCAGCTCTCACCGGCGGAACGCACGGCGTTCGTGCTGCACGACGTGTTCGACATACCGTTCGGCGAGGTCGCCGAGGTGGTCGGCCGCACGCCCGAGGCAGTGCGGCAGCTCGCGGCGCGTGCCCGCCGCCACGTCAGGCGCGAGCACTCGCGTTTCGTGGCCTCGGGTGAGGAGCACGATCGCGCCGTACGGGCGTTCGCGCTGGCAGTGGCCGAGGGCGACCTCGGCGGTCTCCTCGCCGTTCTCGACCCGGATGTCGTCTGGAGGTCGGATGGCGGCGGTCACGCGGTAGCGGCACGCAGACCGCTGYACGGCGACATTCGGGTCGCGCGAGCATGGGTGGCGCTTAGCCGCAGGCTCGACCACCCGATCGAGACCACGCTCAACGGGCAACTCGGGCTGGTGATCCCGAGTCACGACGGCCACCGCGCAGCGCTTTCGTTCGCGGTGAGTGACAATCGGATCACGCGCATCGACGTGGTCCGCAATCCGGAGAAGCTGCGACGAATCTGAAAAGCATGGGGACGAGGCGCTGAGTCGCACCGAGCGCGACCACTCTCCCGCGCTCCACCCGAGAGATGTTCCAACGACGTTCCTTGTTTATCCGGCTTGCTGGTCTAGGACCATGCCCACCAGGAGCGCCAGGGGGTCCTCGGTGATGAAGGCGTCCGCCTCTGGATCGCCGGACAGGTGCAGGCCCATGCCCGTCAGGGTATCCACGACGAATACCCCGCCGGACTGGTGCGTCCGGCGGGGTGGGGCGTCAGGGACGCCAGACCACTTCCACCCG
>NZ_MAQZ01000094.1:0-35172 GCF_001756285.1 Frankia sp. CgMI4 | reverse complement strand
GAGGACGACGTGCACCGCCGGCTGATGGTGAAGCCGGGGCTGACCGGCCTGTGGCAGATCAGCGGCCGGTCGGACCTCGAATGGGACGAGTCGGTGCGGTTGGATCTGCGGTACGTGCAGAACTGGTCGCTCCCCCTCGACTTCTACATCCTCTGGCGCACCGTGTTCGCGGTCCTGCGCCGCGAGGGTGCGTACTGAGCCTTCCTCACGTAGTGGCAGTACTCTGACGTGATTCGCGATCTTGGGTGTCGTCCGGGTTCTCTCCCGGGAGGATCCCGAACGGGATCCTCCCGGGACGGTTGGCCGGGGCCTTCGGGGAGTATTTGGGACCGCGGGTCCCGGGATGTTTGCCGAAAATGATCACTTTGGCTTGTCCCGTCCTGCCCCAGGCAAGGACTCGTGCAGCCTGCCAGCCGGAACCCGTCAACGACCGGTAGCTCAGYATGCCGGGCGATCTGACGATTGGTGTCGGGCGCGCGAGGAGCTGTGTGACCCACCGTCGATCGGGGAGACGTGTCGGACTCTAACCGGATCGACGACGCGTTGTTGCGCCTGGCCTGAGACCCACCTGGCTCGGCGGCTCTATCTCGCTGGCCGAGCGGAGATGCATCAAAGGATGCTCTGCGAAGCAGATCGTGGGCCCATCTCTGGCCGTCTCCCCCATCAACTTCTTGCTTGCGGTGGAGGGTCGTGGCAGCAAAATGAAGACACCGATGGCCGTCTCGAATGCTGGTGCCGCGGTGTCGGCGGGAGGGTGAACGGGAGTTGAGTCCTACAGAGAGTAGCGATCTAGGGGGGTTGGAGCGGTGATCCGGTGTGTCTTCGTATAGTGTTGCAGTRCACACTCTGTTGGCGACGCCCATAGGGGTAACCTGTAGAAGGTTACCTGGTACACTTACCGCACGCGACGGCGCTTCTTGGCGAGGTGAGGCACGCTTTGAGATCGGGGGCGAAGTGAGGCGCTCAGCTTAATTTTTTTCGTAAAGAAGTGGCAAGCCGTCGCGGGGGTGGTAGTTGAGTCTTTGCTTCGCTGAGCGGACGCTGATCGAGTCCTGTCTCGCAGTCTCTTCTAGCGACCTGCTCCGTCCATTCCTGATTGCCGCAGATTTCCGTCAGGCTTTGCTGTCGCTAGTGCACGAGAAGCGTGAGAAGACTCCAAATTCAGTAGTATATCGAAATCGGGGGGACCTCTTATGCGAGGCCGTATTTCGCCGACTGTCAGTATCATCGTCCCGACTCTCAACGAAGCAAAAAATCTACCACATGTTCTCGCTCGACTACCGGGCGATGCTGAAATAATTCTGGTTGACGGCCACTCGACCGACGGAACCGTCGAAGTCGCTCGTCGTGTTCGGCCGGATATAGTCGTGACACACCAGAATCGCCGTGGCAAGGGAAACGCTCTGGCCTGTGGGTTCGCCCAGGCAAGTGGTGACATCATTGTCATGCTCGATGCCGACGGCTCAGCCGACCCGAGCGAGATTCCTGCGTTCGTTAATGCGCTCGAAGCGGGTGCTGACTTTGCCAAGGGCTCGCGTTTCGTCGCCAACGGCGGAAGCGCCGACATCACTCGTCTCCGTCGCCTCGGGAACCGTCTCCTGAACTTCCTGGTCAACATGCTCATTGGCTCGGACTTCACCGACCTCTGCTACGGTTACAACGCTTTTTGGCGACGGGTCGTCCCCATCTTCGACTTGGACACAGGCGGTGCCGGACCCCAAAAGCAGTGGGGGGACGGATTCGAGATCGAGACGTTGATCAACATGCGGGCCGTGCGGGCTGGACTTCGCATAGCGGAGGTCCCGAGTTTTGAACATCCACGCCTGCATGGGGTCAGTAACCTGAACGCATTCTCGGATGGTTTCCGGGTGTTGCGCACGATTTTCGTCGAGTCTTCCGCGTCGAGCGAGAAGGCTGAATTGGCGATCTATCCTAGGACCGATCCGCTTCCAATCCAGCGGGGTGCCGAAACGGTGAGCGCCCTACCCGCTTTCGAAGAAACGGCCTGATGTCCCTGTGCCGGGACGATTGTTCCCGAGTATGGGCCGTGCGGAGCGGTTCCGCCGGTGTGGCGGATGGTCAAATTTCGATGTATCAGAAGCCTGATAGTTCCCCTACCCATGAGGCGGTCCTACCACGACATGAACCGAGACCGCCTCTTATGACTTCACCCAAACCGTCAAGAGTCCCRCCTCGGGGGTCCGGACCGCGATCATCGTGAAAGTAATTCTGCTGGCACAGTTCTTTCCGCCGATCGTCGGTGGGGAGGAACGTCATGTCCTCAATCTCGGAAAGCAACTGGCTGAACGCCACGACGTCACGGTGATAACTTTTGGCCCTCGGGCGGCGGCCGAGAAGCGGGATGGCTTGGACGTGCGTCTAGTGCGGCCGACAACCGCAGGTCTTCCATTGCTTTACACGACCGACCGAGTCTATGCGCCGCCGGTGCCAGATCCGCTAGTAGCAGCGGCGATCGCCAGGATCGTGCGTGAGGTGAAGCCCGACGTTATCCATGCGCACAACTGGATCGTGAACAGTGCGCTGCCGCTGCGCAGGTACCTCGACGTCCCGATCGTCGTCACCCTGCATGACTACAGCCATGTCTGTGCCACTAAGCGGATGATGTTTATGGGGGAGCTGGTGTGCTCCGGCCCAGCACTGTCACGATGCATACGATGCACCAGAAACCACTACTCCGGGGTGGTGGGGCCCTTGACCTTCGCGRCTAACCGCGGTGGCACACGACGGCGCGACAGGGCCGTCGACCGATACCTTGCGGTGAGCAACGCCGTGGCCCGGCTCAACCGGCTGGACAGTGGGCGGATTCCCTATGAGGTCGTCCCGAACTTTATCCCCGACGAGCTCATCGGCGCGGAGCCTGGCGGACCGCCGGACGGGCTCGTCTCCGATGGCTACCTGGTTTTCGTCGGTGATCTGAGCCTGGACAAAGGGATAGGGGCACTACTCGGGGCTTACGAGAGGCTTCCGGATCATCGTCCGCCGCTGCTCGTTGTCGGCCGTCGGACGGCAGATTCACCGAGCTATTTTCCGCCCGGGGTGATTCTGAGCGAGCCGCGAGCTCATGCTGAGATCATGCGTGCCTTCGCTCACGCCAGCTTCGCTGTTCTGCCATCTACCTGGCATGATCCCTGTCCGACCGTTGTCCTCGAGGCTATGGCGTCCGGGACACCAGTAATCTCCACGCCGATGGGAGGCATCGCCGATATGATCACTGGCGGTCGGGAGGGAGTCCTGGTTYCCCCGGCCGACCCGGTGGCTCTCCACGACGCGATCGAGCATCTCTTGGCGGATGGTACTAGGCGGGCGCGCATGGGCACTGCCGCGAAGGAGCGTGCGAAAGAATTCACCRCGAGTCGGGTGGTGCCACGTATCGAGGAGGTCTATCGCGAGGTCGTCCGTGCATCGCTTCGTTGACCGTCGGAGGAACGAGGCCTCACCAGTCGAGAAACTCGACTCATCCTCGGTCGGCGGAATGCCGGCCTACCGCCTCCATGAGGAGGAGACGACTCTCATACCCCGGAATCTTCGTACCGCACGCACCGGGCGAGGCCGGGGGCCGGAGGYGACCCGGAGAGTGGTATCCGCTGGGCTGAGTGCGAGTTTGTTGACCGATCTGCACTACCGCGATCGTGGCGGGTTACTTTTACGCGCTGATTCCGAGAGGTACTGTAGGGAGACGCTACCGGTGGCGGCAGCCACCGCGGTGGGACTGCTGGCCGTCTCTGGTAGCTACGTACTCGGGCGCCAGGGTGAGAGTGGCACGGGCCTCCTGCTCTACTGGATTGGCCTGCTCCTGATCTTCGTTCCGGCCGGTCTGGGGCTCTTGGATCCGGCAACATCTCGGCGGGCGAGAATAACGGATTGTTTGTTGTTGGGCATGGGCCTCCTGCTGGCGTATCTGATACTCCAGATCCACCAGTTCGTCCGCTTTGACGAGATGCTCCATATCCGGACCTTGCATGACATCCGGGAAACGGGTCGTCTCTTCACGGCTAACTCTGGCTTGCCGGTCAGCCCGCGCTTCCCTGGACTCGAGGTGGTCACCAACGCGGTGGCACAGATCACCCGTCTGCCACCACAGCTCTCCGCCTTTCTTGTCATCGTGCTCTCTCGGGGTCTGCTGATCGCCGGCCTGTTCCTTCTCGCCGAGCAGGTGACTCGTTCCGCCCACGCCGCGGGTATTGCTGTCGGTATCTACAGCTGTAGCCCGCAGTTCTTCTTCTTCAACGCGCAGTACTCGTATCAGACGCTAGCCGTGGCTCTCGGTGTTCTGCTTCTCATGCTGGTTACGAACGAGGCGGCGGGCCGCACTGAAACCGTCTTGGCGGCGGGCGCGGCGCTGRCTCTCACCTTCTCGCACCATGCCACGAGCTGGGTGTTCGTCGCCATATTGGGAATGGTGACGGTCGCCGCGTTTACCCGACGGGACCGCCGCACCGCTACCATATTCCTGGGTATCACAGTGGCGGACCTTGTCCTGGTCGCRTCTTGGGCGATTGTCAGTGGTCCGCTGCTCAACCGATATCTCGGTCCAGTTTTTCACGATGCCGTTTTCCAGTTGACGGGAATCGCGAGCGGGACCGGTGAGACGAGAAAAATTTCGACAGATTCGAGTGGCACCAGGAACCCGCGCTGGGAAACTGTTCTCATTGTGCTCTCGCTGCTTATCTGGATGGCGACACTCATGCCGTTGGGCCCATTCCGGAGGAGACCTGCGGCGGACGGACGTGCGGGTGCGGTGCTGCGGTCGCTTCGATTGCTACAACTCCTGTATCCGATCGCCCTGGTGGCCACGATCGCCCCGAAGGCGGCGGAGATATCCGTACGTCTATCGACCTTCATCTTCATCGGGTTGTCGATCATCACCGCATACTCGATTGGCTGGTATATCGAGAACCATCGGAGGCCGCTGCGGTGGGTGGTGGCCCTTTTCGGCACCATAGCCTTCATGGGGGGCACCCTGATGGGCTCTGGACTCGATTGGAACCGCATACCGGGCCCCTACCTCGTCGTTGCCGACGGCCGTTCCATCGATAGCTCCRCCAACGCCGCGGCGCAGTGGGCGGCCCGGAATCTTCCCGACGGCGCCCACTTTGCCGCGGACCGGGAGCTAGGGGCGCTTTTGGCTGCCACCGGAAATCAGTATTTGGTGATCGGTGTACCTGGAGGTGGGAACACCGGACAGATCCTTTTCGCGCCGTCCTTCCATGCCCAGGCGCGGGATCTGCTCCGGAGAGGTCAGATACGGTATTATGTGATCGATCAGCGGCTGGCCGAGGGGTTGCCGCATGAGACGTACTACGTGGTGAATGGTGAGGCCCCGAAGGGGACGCGTCTCACCCATGCAGAACTCGGCAAGTTCGATATCACGCCTGGATCGCGGCGGATCTACGACAACGGAGCCGTCCGTATCTATGACGTCTCGGGCCTCTGGGAAGACTCGACCTCGGCTGTCCGGGCCGGCCGATGAGAGTCTTGATCCTCGTGCTCGAGGGGCTCGTGGGAACTTCGCTAATYGCCTTCGTGTATCAGGGGATCCGCTGGCTGGTTTTACAACGCCGGCCTCAGCTAACCGGCTTCTATGTGCATACCTGCGCGGCGCTGGCAGTCGTGTGCATCCTGATGTTCGTCTCTCTCGCTCTCTCCGCTTTGGGGTTAGCCACCCACGCAGTGGGCTACGACATTTTTCTTGCCGTAGTGGTGGCACTTCTTCTCCGGGCTGGTGCACCGTGGAGACCGGCAAGGCTGGTCATGATCCCGATGCCGAAACCGTCCAGCGCGCTGTTCTTGGCGATTGTCGTCGCTGTGTTCTGCGGGGCGATCGCGCTTTCCTGGCAGTCGGGATCGGTAGCGCGGCGACCGGTCACAGCAATCGCCGCGCGCAGTATCGACGGCAAGGTGGAAATCGAGGTGGTGCGTGGCTACCAGGATGAGCGGTCTTTTATATTACAGATAGTACGGGATGACGGGTCGGTATGGACTCGTCGTCTTTTTGGGGACGATGACGTCCGGCTCTATGTTGATCTTCGTGATGTCGGGGACCCGCGCGTCGCAACGGTTCAACTGATGGTCGGTAGTTACGTGGTCCGTTCCACTGAGATCGAGGATTAGGCGCGGGTGACGTGCGCTTGAACCCCGGGACAGCCGGTCCCGGAAGGATGGGTCGACCTGAGGAGGGGGAAATGGGGACGGCACTGAGGGTGCTCCAGGTGGCGGCACGATTCTTCCCGGACATGGGTGGTACCGAGACGCATGTCTACGAGACGAGTCGTCGACTCAACGCTACTAGTGACATTACCGTGGAGATATTGACGACCGACCGCAGCGGCAAGCTTCCCAGCAGGGAGAATGTCGCGGGAACGGTGGTGCACCGGGTCGCGGCGTGGCCGCAAGAGAAAGACTATTATTTGGCGCCGGCCGTTGCCAAAGTGGTCGGATTCGGTTCTTATGATCTTGTTCATTGTCAGGGAATTCACAATCTCGTGCCGCCGGTGGCGATGGCGGCGGCTCGCCTGAGGGGTATTCCGTATATTGTCTCACCGCATACCGGCGGTCATTCCTCGCAGGTCCGGAACACGGCGCGCCGAGTACAGTGGGGCCTGCTCGGGCCACTGATCAGGAACGCCCGCCGCGTCATCTGCGTCGCGGAGTTCGAGTCCCACATCTTCATGCGCCAAGCCGGGGTCGCTGCAGACCGGATCTCGGTCGTCCCGAACGGAGTGTCCATCGTTCCACCGAGTGGCCATGTCAAACCCGATACGAGTGAGCCGCTTGTCGTCTGCGTCGGCCGGTTGGAGAAGTACAAGGGACAGCGGCACCTTGTCCGCGCTCTGCCGAGTCTGATTAMTCTAGTTCCTGACGTACGGCTGATGCTGGTGGGGCGGGGCCCTGATGAGCCGGAGTTGAGGCGCCTGGCTGACCGGCTGGGTGTGGTGGACCGGGTGAGTTTCACCTCGATCCCACCGGAGGACCGGCAGGCAATGTCTGACTGTATCGCGAGAGCGGGTGTCGTGGCCCTGCTTAGCGAGTATGAGGCTCATCCGGTCGCGGTCATGGAAGCCGTGGCCCTGGGTAGGCCGGTGGTGGTGGCGCCCACTGCCGGACTGGGAGAGCTGGCTGCGGCAGGGCTCGCGCAGAGCGTTGCGGATCCGGCCGATGAACAACTCGTGGCGAAGACGCTGGGCATCTACCTGCTCGCCAGCGCTGGGGACTCACCGAGCGAGACGAGGCCGACTCCCGAAATCTCCACCCTGCCGACCTGGGACGGCTGCGCGGAAGCCTTGGCGAGGATTTATCGTGAGTCGGTCTGATGAGGAGACGATCTTCTTAAGGCGCCAGACGCCAGCCGGGAGCGGTATCGTCCCGAGCGAATCCGTGCAGAAGGCTTCCGGTGCCGGTTTCGCGCGCCTGTTGACGATCGTGAGCTCCCTACTCGGCACCCAGCTCGGAACGTCTTTACTTGGAGCTGTGTTCTGGTCGGTCGCGGCGAGAACGCTCTCCATCGACGCCGTTGGGGTGGGCGCGGCGGCGGTGTCCTCGATGACGGTCCTCGGCACGATCGGAATGCTGGGGCTCGGGACGCTTCTCATGGTGCATCTTCCCGACCTGCCRGAGGACCGCCGCCTGACTCTGGTCCGCGCCTGCATGGCGCTGGTCACGGTGGCCGGGCTGCTACTCGGCCTGTTGTGGGCGTTCTGTACCCGCTGGCTCTCGACCACTCTGCAGCCAATCGGTAGCAGTCCAGGCAGTATAGCTGCCTTCAGTCTGGGAGTGGCCGCATTTACGGTGACCACCACTCTCGACTACGCGATCCTCCGGGCGGCGAGTGGGGCGATCCAGCTTGTTCGGAATCTGCTCGCCGCAATCGTCAGAGCAGGTCTGCTCGTTGCCTTTGTCATCGTGGGCCTGCGCACCGGCATGGACCTCTACGCCACCTGGCTTATTGCGTCGGTCGTCTCCCTCCCGGTTTGCTACAAGTACTTCAGGCGACCACCCTATCGAAACTCCAGACGAGCGGAACGGCAGACCGGGATCGCCGAGCTRAAGGCGATCAAGGGTGAGATAGCCGGCAATTACGTGCTGAGCCTCGCGCTGACCGTGCCGACTCTGATTCTTCCTGTAATCGCCGCCCTGACGACGACACCGGCGGACACCGCTCGATTCTCGACCGCTCGGCTGGCCGCTTCCTTTCTCTTCGTTGTTCCTTATGCACTGCCGACGGCCCTGCTTGCGCACACGGGCCGCGCCGAAGAGGAGGCGCGTGCCAAGATGCGCCTGACAATCCCGCTCGGGCTCCTGATCAGCGTGACGCTCTGCGCACTCGCGGCATCCGTCACGAGTCTGATTCTGCTGCCGTTCGGAGAAGCCTACACCGATGGTAGGTCCGTCGCCGCCTTCCGGATTCTCATCCTTGCCACGATATCGTTGGTCGTCAAGGATCACTATGTGACTCTTCGTCGAGTACAGGGCCGCATGGCCGCGGCGGCCAGGGTGATTGCCTGCGGAACGGTTCTTGAGATCGCGTTGGCCTTCGGGGGGGGCCGCATGTTTGGGACGACGGGTCTATGCGTCGGCTGGGTCACCGCCGTCTTCATCGAGGCGGTCGTCGTAGCGCCGGTCCTCCTGAACGTGTGGCGTGACCGGCCGCAGACGTCTGGTTCGTCATCGGTGGCCATCGAGCGGGTACCCGGATGAATTGGCATGGCACCCGAAACAGAGCGGTGACCAGAAGCGTCTTGGGGTGGTCGTGAGGTGACGGAACAGCGACTGACGACCTGTACTCGGCGCCGGAGATTCGACGAGCGAGACCCATGGACGAATGCCGGGATATCAGGGGGAAGGTAAGCGTTTTGCATTCGACGACGGAACCGACGGTGAGTGCGATTGTATGCGCATACACACTCGAAAGATGGGAACTGCTGAACAGAGCGATCGACTCCCTGCTCGCACAGAAGTACCGTCCGATAGAGATAATTCTCTGCATCGACCACAATGAAGAGCTTTTCCAGATGGCCGCCAAGAGATTCTCTGATCGAGACGCGGATGTCCGGGTAGTGGTCGTGGAGAACCGCTATCCGGGACGGCTGGGATCAGCTCGCAACACCGCAGCCGAAATCGCTGCGGGTGAGATATTGGCCTTCCTCGATGATGATGCTCGCGCTGACCCTTCCTGGCTGGCGGAGATCGTAGCGGTCTTCGGCCGTCGCGACGTGGTCGCGGTCGGCGGCGCGCCGCTTCCGGACTTCGCCGTTCCTCGCCCTCGCTGGTTTCCCGGCGAGTTCGACTGGGTCTTTGGATGCAGTTATGAGGGCCTGCCCAAGACTCTCGCACCGACCCGACGCCTGATCGGCGCCGCCATGTCGGTCCGTCGTTCCGCCCTGRCTGAGATCAACGGATTCCACTCCGACAACCATGACGACATGGATATGTGCCATCGGCTGGCAGACCGCTGGCCTCATCTGAAGGTGATGTATCAGCCGGCGGCAGTGGTCCACCATCACGTGCCGAAGGAGAGGCTGACCTGGCGGTACTTCTGGAAGCGTTGTTACACGGTGAACAAGGGCAAGGTCGCCGCATTCCGAGGCATGGGAAGCGCGGCCAGCATGGCGGCCGAGCGGCGTTTCGTCGCGCAGACGTTGAGTGGTGGCCTGGCACGGGAACTCCGGGCGGTCCGTGCGGGTGAACTCTCCGGGGCGTTGCGATCGGCCACCATGYTGGCCGGGGTCGCGGCGGCCGGCAGCGGATACCTCGTGGGCACTTTTCACCAGTACCGCGCCGGTCGGTGATTCTCCCGGGAACGTACGCCGCTGTGGTCGATCCGGTAGCCAGGAAAAGGAAGTGACATGTCCCGGACGATAATCGTGGGATCGGGTCMCRCTGYCGCGGGAGYGGCTCTGGCACTGGCCGAGGACCCGACCCAGGAAATCCTGGTCGTGGACATCGGGACGCGGCTCGAGGCCGAAGCTGCCAACATCGTCGACGAGCTCGGTCGCTCAGAGTCGGACGAGTGGCGTTCCGACCAGGTTGAGATCATCAGTCGTCAGCCGGTGCCCACCTCGCGCCGGGCCCTTCCGGAGAAGCGGGTCTACGGATCCGACTTCCCCTTCCGGGACGAGGGGCAGCTCCGCGGGGTGAGTGCGATGGTGGGTGCGAACCGGGYCGTAGTCTCCAGCGCGTACGGCGGTTTCAGTAATGTGTGGGGCTCGCAGTTGATGCCCTTCAGCAAGGCGACTTTCGGCCATTGGCCCTTCACCCTCCAGGAGTTGGAGCCGCATTACCGCCGAATCCTTGACCATGTCCCGATGTCCGGCGCGATCGACGATCTGGCCGAGTTGTTTCCATTGTTCCGGGAGCCACGACCGCTGCCGACCCTGGCACCGCGGACCCGCCAGGTTATTGGTGACTACGGTAGGCATCGGGAGCGGCTGCGCCGCGACGGCATCACCGTCGGAAAGGCTCGCCTGGCCCTCCGGGGTGGCGAGTGTGTCCGCTGCGGTCTCTGTATGACAGGCTGTCCTTACCGGCTGATCTATTCCTCCGCACAGACATTCGACCAGTTGATCAGCGAAGGTCGGGTCAAGTACCTGYCGGGACTCCTGGTATTCCGGGTTGAGGAGTCCGAGTCCGGGGCCCGTCTGTTCGCCCGGGAGACCGTGAGTGGCCAGACCCAGGAGCTAGAAGGAGATCGGATCTTTCTCGCCGCGGGCGCCCTGGGCAGCACGAGGATTGCTCTGAACTCGTTGCGTTGGTTCGATGAGCGGATCGAGCTCGCCGAATCTGCGCAGTTCACGGTTCCCATGCTGTCGCGGCGCCGGACACCTGATCCGCGTGCGGACGGGGAGATGACTCTCAACCAGTTCAATATGATTGTTGTGCTGGATGACGTCGGTCTCGATGTATCACAGATCCACTTTTATCCCTATAATCCCGCGATCACCGAGGCGCTTCCGCGGGTCCTGCAGTCCGGTTGGGGCTCCGTACTTGGTGACGAGGTTCTTCGGCGGCTTACGGTCGGTCTGGGTTATCTCCCGTCGTGGRCCTCTCCGCGGCTACGGGTTCAGGCTGTCCCGTCTGCTGGTGAAGCGGATCTCCCGGAAATTCACCTGAGCGGTACCCGTGACGGCGTCCTCGGAAATGGGCTGCTCCGGAAGGTGGTGCGACGGCTCGTCACCGCCGCCCCGTTCCTCGATCTGTGGCCGGTGGTGCCGATGGTTTCCTGTTCGGCGCCGGGTAAGAGCTACCACTGGGGTGGGAGCTTCCCGCATTCCTCCGGGGTTTCGGGAACCCGGCATACAAGTGACATGCTTGGCCGGGTAGGGGGGTGGCGGCGTATTCACCTGGTTGACGCATCGGTGTTCCCTTCGGTGGCGGCGACGACATTCACTTTTACGATCATGGCAAATGCACACCGAATAGGATCAGAGGTGCGAGGGTTGTGACGAATACGGGTACGCGCACCGTGGGGATCACCGGTGCCCAGGGYTATGTGGGCGGCGTGATCCAGGACGCGCTACGCAAGGATGGCTGGACGACCGTGCAACTGGTTCGACGGCCGCCAGCCGACCTGACGGAAGAATGGCGCTTCTATGACTCCAGGCGAGCTCTCGCCCCCGGCCTTCTCGATGGTCTGGATGCGCTTGTGCATTGTGCCTACGACATGAGAGCCCGGCGCTGGCCGGATATTCAGGCGGCAAACATCCACCCGACTCGAGCTCTTCTGGAAACGGCGCAGAATTTCGTCCCGAAGGTCGTCGTCATCTCGTCGATGTCGGCTTATGAGGGGACGGCGCAACTATATGGGACGGCGAAACTCGCCATCGAAYGCGACGCCCTCGCCTTCGGCGCCTCGGTAGTGCGGCCGGGCCTGGTCTACGGAAGGAGGGCGGGGGGGATGGCCGCCACGCTCACCCGGTTGTCCCGCCTTCCGGTGAGTCCGGCTCCGAGTGGGAACCCCTACCAGTTCACTGTGGAGGAGGAAGATCTGGCTGCTGTGGTGGCTGCGATCCTGGTCAAGGATAGTCAAATTTCGGTGCCGCTTGGTGTCGCGCATCCAGAGCCGGTGTCCTTCCGGCACATCGTTGCGAAGTTTGCGGGCGAGGCGGGTCGTTCGCCACGATTCCTCCCCGTCCCGTGGAAKGCGCTGTACGGTTCTCTCGTGGCCTTGGAGGCGATGCGGATACCACTGCCGGTACGTTCGGATTCGATACTCGGTCTTGTCCGCCCCGCCCCACAGGTGGTRAACTATGAGCGTGTCAAGGAACTCGGTGTATCGTTGCGTCCGTTCCCGCGCTGAGTGGGACCTGGAGGGCGTGCCGGATTYGTATTGACGCCAGAGGCCCGGAGTGGCGACGCGCGCCYGCCAGTCGATCAGCACATGCTGTGAATCGCCTGTCACCTTCCGTCGAACCACGCTGCGGCGATACCCATTCGCCGCAGGCGGAACGGCCGGCCTAATGGCGTCTAGGCTCCTTGCCCACTTGGTATGGCCAGGGCGCTGTCACCACCCTGCAGCCGTAACGGTTAATGATCAGCCCGGTAGCATGCACGAATCGAGGCTTCGATCGACCGGTGACCGCGGCGTTCCTCGACCGATGGCTCTCTTGTTGTCGCTGTGGGTGTCCTACGGGTTTGTGGTGGGATGATGCCTGCGCCAGGACGGCGGGATCCCCATTTGCTCACCTCCTCTGACGGATGGTAGTTTCTGCGGAAAGTGAGATGGCTTACCGTCGAGTCAACTGGTCATGCCGGCGGAAGATGTGGGGCGTGGTGGATGAAACCTCGGGTGAGGCGTTGGAGACGGAGTCGACGCGGAGGACTGGTCGCTCTTCTTCTCGTCTGCCTGGTCGTGGGATGTGGAACCTCGAAACGGGAATCTGGTTCGCCGCAGGCCACGCCTCGACCTTCGGTGGCTGGTCCGGGCGTTGGCGGCATGGTGACCTCCTCCGCGCYACCATCCGGCCCACCGTCGGCGACCGGCGCCTCGGCAGGTTCTAGTCCCCGATCCTCCGGAGAGGTTTCTCCGCCGAATGGTCCGCGGACTCCGCGAGAGGATGACGGGATGGAGCCGCGACTGCTGTGGTCCGATGAATTTGACGGTCCGGCGAACGCCTCGGTTGATCCCGCCAGGTGGTTGATCACGCAAGGGGGGAAATGGGGGCCGACGGACGTCTCCTGTTATACGGCCGATCCCCGTAACGTCGGCCTGGACGGCAAGGGCCATCTCAAGCTGACGGCGATTGCGGAGAAATCTCCCGTAAAAACCTGTGGGGATACTCACTTCTCGTCGGGCCGGGTGGAGACCCGCGGTAAGGCCTCCTGGAGATATGGGTACTTCGAGTTCCGGGCCCGGCTGCCGATCGGTACCGGGACGTTGCCTGCTCTCTGGCTCCTAGGGCCGAACGGAATTTATGACTGGCCTCGCTCCGGCGAGATCGATGTCGTCGAGGCGACGGCAAACGAGCCGGCCACGGTCCATACCAACATTGTTGGAGTGGATGGCTCTGGAAATCGTTGGGAGGCCGGCTGGTGGGGGCGGGGAAAGAACTATGTCTACCCAGGTGGCACGCTTGCGGATCGCTATCATAACTATGCTCTTGACTGGGGGCCGAACAGGCTCGACTTCTATTTCGACGGCCTTCTCATCCGCCATCTCGAGCCGAAGGACACGCCGGTTTGGCTGTGGAACAAAGACTTCTATATAATCATGGATGTCGCCGTCAGCGCGAAGCTGAGCCCCCCGCTTCCRCCGGCCTCCGCGTTCCCGCAGACGCTGTTCGTAGACTATGTGCGTGTCTATTCAGGCAGACCTTAGAAAGGCCGGACTTCCAAGATTTTTTCGGCTGGCGCCCCGACGATACTGTGGCAGTGCCCTGCGAAGTGGCTTATACCCGCCGGCTGAAATCAACGATCTACCGGCAGTGGACGACCATTTCTCATCCATTTTTTGCCAGGGGAGTGTTCGTTGAAGAATGTTGTTCTTCGGGACATTGACCGATTTGTCTACTACGACAACGATGGCCGTCGACCCCGCTCGATCGGGGCCAGTCGCATCGCTGCTGTTCTGAACAACCCCGGCCTCCAGGCGATCCTCGTCTACCGGTTCGGTGCGTTCGTCGCAAGTCCGCAGAAAGGCGTAGCCGGGGCGGCAGGGCGGCTCTTGGGCACGGTTGTCTACCGCGTTCTGTCTCGGGTTTCGCAGATCGTGACGGGTATCTGGATCYCCCCCGCCGCCAGGATAGGTCCGGGATTTTTTATCGCCCATTTTGGGGGTGTGATCATTGGTGCCTGTGAAATTGGTGAGAACTGCAACGTAGGACACGATGTGACGATAGGAAAGAGTGGTACTGGCGAGAAGTTCGGTCGCCCGACAATCGGCGATCGGGTGAGTATCGGGACTGGAGCGAGGATCCTGGGTCGTCTTGAGGTGGGAGACGACGCCCTGGTGGGCGCCAATGCCGTGGTAACCCGATCGCTTGCTGCTCGATCGGTCGCGGTGGGTGCTCCTGCCCGCGTGGTCTCGAGCCGGGGCGCCTTCGAGTATGTCGAGTACTTCGGGATGGTGCGGGACGAGGCCAGAAGGGCGTCGCTCGGCCTGGTCAGCTCGCCATAGCCTCGCCCTGACCTCGTCCACCGTCGTCCTACTACCGTGCGGGCATCGTGATGTGTCTGTCGGGCCGTKGCCTATGGTGCCGTGGTGACGCCGTCCTTGAGCCCGGAGCCGCCCTCCCCGCCGCTTGCTGAGGAGGAGGGCGCCGTGCCTTCTTCTGACGACCCGCCCGTGGGACGTCCCACGGCTTCTGGGGCTTCTGGTCCCGCTGCCGATCCGGGAACCTCGGCCCGTCCGGGAGCTCCCGCAGGCGGTGGGACCGGGACCGGTAGCGACACGGGGATCGCGATGGGGCGCGAGCGCCGCATCCCGCCGCCGGAGCAGTTCCGTGGGCCAGTCATTGCCCGGCGTGGCCAGGTGGAGCACTCCACCACGGATCAGCGCCTGCTCGACACCCGCAGCCCCTCGGGGTTCGTCCATTCCGACCCGTGGCGGGTCATGCGGATCCAGAGCGAGTTCGTCGAGGGTTTCGGCCTGCTCGCCGAACTGCCACGGGCGGTGACCGTCTTCGGCTCGGCCCGGATTCCCCCGGACAGCCCGTTCTACGGGCAGGGCCGGCTGCTCGGCGCCGCGCTCGCCGAGGCCGGCTTCGCGGTGATCACCGGCGGGGGGCCGGGCGCGATGGAGGCGGTGAACCGTGGGGCCCAGGAGGCCGGCGGCCTGTCGGTGGGCCTCGGCATCGAGCTTCCCTACGAGCAGCGGCTCAACGACTGGGTCGACCTCGGTGTCAGTTTCCGCTACTTCTTCGTCCGCAAGACGATGTYTGTGAAGTACGCCGAAGCGTTCGTGATCCTCCCTGGTGGGTTCGGCACGCTCGACGAGCTGTTCGAGGCGCTGACCCTGGTCCAGACCGGCAAGGTCACCCGGTTCCCGGTGGTGCTGATCGGCTCCGAGTACTGGTCGGGACTCGTCGACTGGATGCGGACGACCCTGCTGCCCGCCGGCCTGGTCCAGGAGCGGGACCTGCAGATCCTCTCGATCACCGACGACATCCACGAGGCCGTGCGCATCATCCTGGAGKGAACCGCCGGGCACACCCGGCCCGCAGGTATGGATATTCCGTGAACGTCTGCGTGTACTGCGCGTCCTCCGAGCTGATCGACCCCTCGTACGTCCTGCTGGCGGCCCAGACCGGCACCGAGCTCGCCCGGCGCGGCCACACCCTGGTTTCCGGCGGAGGCTCGGTGTCGTGCATGGGGGYGATCGCCCGGGCGGTGCGGGCCAGCGGAGGTTACACGGTCGGCGTGATCCCGCGGGCGCTGGTCGCGATGGAGGTCAGCGACCTGGACGCGGACGAGATCATCGTCACGGAGACCATGCGGGAGCGTAAGGCGCTCATGGACGCGCGCTCGGATGCCTTCCTGGCGCTGCCCGGGGGCCTGGGCACCCTCGAGGAGCTGCTCGAGGTCTGGGTCGCCGGGGTCCTGCGCATGCACACCAAGCCCGTGGTGCTCCTCGACCCCGACGGGGTCTTCGCCCACCTGCGGATCCTCGTCGACGAGATGGTCGACCGCGGGTTCGTCCGCCCGCGCGCCCGGGACACCCTCCGCTGGGCGACCGGCATCGGCGAGGCGGTGGACTTCCTGGAGGCGGGCGTGACAGCGGCGACCGTCACCTCCCCTCCGCCCCCGACCCCGACCCCGCGGGAGATCGTCGAAGGCGACTGAGCCCGTTCCTGTTCCTCAGGCGAGGCCGCGGCGAGCGACGGCGAGGTCGACGTCGCCCCGGATCGCCGCGACCATCCGCAGCGTCCGCCGCGTCGCCGCCACCTGGTGCGCCCGGAAGACCCGGGCCCCGAGCCAGGCGCTGACCGCGGTCGCGGCCAGCGTGCCCTCCAGGCGTTCGTCGATGCCGGTGTCCAGGGTCTCCCCGACGAAGTCCTTGTTCGACAGCGCGACGAGCACCGGCCACCCGGTAGCAACCAGTTCCGGCAGCCGGCGGGTGGCCTCAAGGGAGTGGCGGCTGTTCTTGCCGAAGTCGTGCCCCGGATCGACGAGGATCGCATCCGGCCGGACCCCGAGCGACACCGCCCGCTCGGCGAGCCCCACCGTGGTGGCGACGATGTCGGCGACCACATCGTCGTAGACCATCCGGTGCGGCCGGGTGCGCGGCGGCAGATGGCCGGCGTGGGTGCAGACCAGACCGACGCCGAACTCGGCCGCGACCTCGGCGAGCGCCGGGTCCACCCCGCCCCAGGCATCGTTGAGCAGGTCGGCGCCCTCACCCGCGACGACCCGTCCGACCTGCGCGCGCCAGGTGTCGACGCTGATGACCAGCCGGGGATGGCGGGCCCGGACCTCGGCGACGAAGCCACCCACACGGCGCAGCTCCTCGGCCGCACTCACCTCGCCGCCGGGCGCGGCCTTCACCCCGCCGATGTCGATGATCCCCGCCCCCTCGTCGACCGCACGGTCGACCGCAGCCAAGGCCTCGGCCGCACCGTATGTCGCCCCGCGGTCGAAGAAGGAGTCCGGGGTGCGGTTGACGATCGCCATCACGATCAGCTCGGTCGGCTCGAAGGTCCGCGGACCCAGTCGTAGCGGACCCAGTCGTTGCGGATCCAGTCGTTGCGGATCCAGTCGTTGCGGATCCAGTCGTTGCGGGGCCGGGTGGGCAGTGTCGGCATGCACCGGGCCAGCCTGCCAGAATCACCACGATCGGCGGGCCGTGGCACGATCGGATGCGTGGTGCTCGTCATCGAGATTGTGATCGTGGCCGCCGTCGTCTTCGCGGTGGCCGCGCTGGCCGTCGGTCGCTTCRATCGGCTCGCCCCGGCGCCGCCGGACGGCGCTCCTACCGGACTACCTGCCGGCATGGTGACAGCCGGTGACGTTGCCCGCACGCGGTTCGGGATGGCGCTGCGTGGTTACCGGATGGCCGAGGTCGACGCCGTCCTGCTTCKGCTCGCCGACGAGCTGGCCTGGCGGGACGAGGAGCTGGCCCGGCGGGACGAGGAGCTGGTCCGGCTGGCCGCCTTCGCGCGCGTCGACACCGCGCCATCGCCGGACGGGCATCGGGATACTCGCTCGCCACAGATCGACGAGTGATCGCCGCCGACTGTCTGTGGCATCACAGTCGACTGTTGGTAGCCGATCGATCTGGCCTATGCAGGGACACGCGCAGGCGTTGTCGTCAACATCGACGCCCACCTCTCGATGTTGCGGCGGGCGACTGTTGTGATGCCGCGCAGAGACGTGTTTCGGTTTGCGGTCCGGTCTACGGGATAATCGTCGTCAGATGCAGGTCCGACGGCAGGAAGAGGTGCACCGATGGCGGCCATGAAGCCGCGGACGGGTGACGGTCCGCTCGAGGTGACCAAAGAGGGGCGCGGCATCGTCATGCGTGTCCCGCTGGAGGGGGGCGGTCGGCTCGTCGTGGAACTCACCGCCGACGAGGCGAGTGCGCTGGGGGATGCCCTGAAGACCGCGGTCAGTTAACCGTCCGTGCGTCCGCCCGGGTGTCCGTCCGCGTGCGCCGTCCTCGCGTCCGTCCCGCGGCAGCCGGGTTCCGTCGTGGTCCGGCGGTYCCGGTGAGTCCGGCGGTCCCGRTGAGAAGGCCGGCATGAGCATCGTTGATTCCGCGTCAGGCCCGGCGATCGACGGGCTCATCAGGCTTCCTCCCGGCGTTACCCTACGGTCCGCCACCGTCGCCGACGTCGAGCCCTCGACCGTCGCCCTGGTCCTCGCGTCGTCCGAGAACGGACCCGTGTTCGACGAAACTGCCCGCGGTGTCGGCGCCGATCTCGGACTGGATCTTGCGCTGCTGGTCGAGTCCGAGTCCCTGCGCGGCGATGCGGGTTCGGTGCTGGTGGTGCCGTTGGCCCGGACGGCTCGGCCGACCCGGCTGCTCGTGGTCGGCATCGGCGCCGGTCAACCGGGTGACTGGCGGGCCGCGGGCGCCGCGCTCGCCCGCCGCGCCGGGGCACCGGACCGGCTCGCGGTGGTGGCGGAGCCCGGCGATCCGGGCCTGCGGGCCTTCACCGAAGGCTTGGCGCTAGGCGCCTACCGGGCCGCTGGAGTGCTCGACCGGGCCGCTGGAGTGCTCGACCGGGCCGCTGGAGTGCCCGACCGGGCCGGCCGGCCCGGGCCGGAGAACGGCGCGCCCGGCAACGTCATCGTGCTCACCGGTCGGGCGGACGAGCCCGGGGCGGTGGCCGCGGTCGGCGCCGCGCGGGCGGTGGCCACCGGGGTGTACATCGCCCGCGATCTGGTCAACATGCCGAGTCTGGTGAAGTCACCCGAGTGGCTGGCGAACCGTGCCGTGCGCATCGCCGCGTCGGCGGGTCTCGACACGACCCTGCTCGGCCCCGACGATCTTTCGGCGCAGGGCTTCGGGGGGTTGTGCGCCGTCGGTGAGGGTTCCCCGCGGCCRCCCTACCTGGTCAAACTCGAATATCACGGGCCACCGTGGACTTCTGGCGAGGCCGGGTTGGCGGGATCCACCGGGTCGGCGGGATCCACCGGGTCGGCGGGATCCATCGGGTCGGCGGGATCCATCGGGTCGGCGGAGCCGGATGGTTCGCCGGCGGGCCGCTTCACCGATGGTCACCGGGTCCTGGTCGGGAAGGGAATCACCTTCGACTCGGGTGGGCTCTCCCYGAAGCCGGCCGTCCCGATGGCCGGCATGAAGACCGACATGGCGGGCGCGGCGGCGGTGCTCGGGGCGATGACCGCGTTGCCGGCGTTGAACGTGCCCGGGCGCGTCACCGGCCTGCTCTGTCTGGCGGAGAACATGATCGGTGCGACTGCCATGCGTCCCGGCGACGTCATCACCTGCTGGGGCGGGACCACGGTGGAGGTACTGAACACCGACGCCGAGGGCCGCCTGGTGCTGGCGGACGGCCTCGCCTACGCCGCGGGCGCGCTCGACGCGGATGTCATCGTCGATCTCGCCACGCTGACCGGAGCGATCGCCGTGGCGCTCGGCCGGCGCACCGCCGGGCTGTTCAGCTCGGACGACCGGCTGGCGGCGGCGCTGTCCGCCGCGGCGGACAGCGCCGGGGAACGGGTGTGGCGGCTGCCGTTGGTGAAGGAGTACCGGGCGGCGATCGACTCGCCGGTGGCGGACCTTGCCAACATCGGCCGGGCGCTGGACGTCGGGGGCGGTTCCATCACCGCGGCGCTGTTCCTGCGGGAGTTCGCGGGCCGGCGGCCCTGGGCACATCTGGACATCGCGGGCACCGCACGGTCGGACGCCGACGACGGCGAGATCAGCCGGGGCGGCACCGGGTGGGGGGTGCGTACCCTGCTGACCTGGCTGTCGAGTGGGCCATCCCAGACACCGGCGGCCTGAGTGTAGAGCCCCCGGAACTCCCGGATGTTCCAGACGTCCCCGATACCCCGATACCCCGATACCCCTGGATGTCCTGGATGTTGCCGGGCCGCGAGGGGATCTCAGGCCGCGAGACGCAGGAGCGCGGCCTCGTATTCCCGGGCGATGTCCGCGGTGAGGACCAGGGAGACCCGGAGCACCACGGTGCGCTGGACGAAGACGTACTCGGTGACGAGCGGGTTGTCGGCGGTGACGGTGAGGAGCTTCGTCGCCCGCTGCTGCGCGCTCGCCGCGTCCGCGAAGACCTCGATCGCGCCGCCGCGCTCGATCGCGCCCGCGGGGCTTCCGGAGACCTCGTTGACGCCCACCCGCGGATCGCTGAAGGCGATTCTGCTGGTGTAGCCGTTCGTCCGGCCCAGGAGACGATCCGGGTCGGTGGCCGCGCTGTAGACGACGGTGGTGTGCAGCGGCAGGCCCGCGCCGGCCAGCCGGATCGCCACCTGCTCGGCGGTAAGGCCGGCGAGGCCGCCTCCCACGGCCGACGGGGTGGGCACGGCCGTCGGGGAGGGGGTGGCGCCCGGTGCGGACGGGTGGGCGGAGCGCGCGCCGTGCGCCGGTCCCACCAGGCGGTTCAGCGTGTAACCGGCGATCCCGGCTAGGACCGCCACGACGAGGACGAACGTGATGTAGGGCAGCAGGCTCTCACGTGGGGCGGGCGGTGGCTCGGCGCGGCTGTCGTAGGCGTCCCTGGCCCGGCTGTCGTAGTCGTCCCTGGCCCGGCTGTCGTAGTCGCCGTAGTCGTCGTAGACGTCGTAGCGCCGGTACTCCTGCGCGGCCGGTGCCATTTACTCCCCAAGGCGTAGGAATGTCACGCTTAAGCGCACCTTACGCGCCCACTGAGGAGCCACCGGGTACCGGCACGATCGGCCGGCCCCGATCGTGTTACCGCGGACCGGCCACCTCGCCCGGGGTGCCGGCCACCTCGCCCGGGGTGCYGGTCAGCCGACCGGGGAGGACTTGGCGACCACGGCGACCAGGAGGCCGCCGCCGGTGGTGAGGAGCATCTGGGTAAGCCGCACGTCGTCACGTACAGCTGTGGCAAGTTCGCGGACCGCCACCGCCTCGGGGCCGGTGGCCTGGCCCTGGGCCAAGGCCAGCACGCTGGCGAACGCCACCACGCCGCCCGGCCGCAGCAGCCGCAGGGCCTGCGTGAGGTACTCGGTGCCCTCACGCCGGTCCGCGTCACAGAACACGAGGTCATAGGCGCCGTCGGTCAGCCGGGGGAGAACGTCGAGGGCGCGGCCGGTGATCAGCCGGCTGCGCCCGGGGGTCATCCCCGCGTCGGCGTAGGTGCGCCGGGCCAGCCGAAGGTGCTCGGCCTCGACGTCGATGGTGGTCAGGGTTCCGTCGGGCCGCATCCCGCGCAACAGCCAGGTACCGGAGACCCCGGTACCTGTGCCGATCTCGACCACCGCGCGGGCGCCCACGGCAGCGGCGAGGAAGCGTAGGACCGCGCCGGTACCCGGGCTGACCGGGACGATCCCGACCTCCTCGGCTCGGGCGCGGGCAGCGCGAAGGATCGGGTCTTCCAGCAGGAAGCCCTCGGCATAGGCGGCGGCGGACTCGAGTTCGCCGATGTCAGTGTCCGGCATGACTTCCTCAGCCTACGGGAACGGGAGACCGAGGACGCGCGTTCATCTGGTCAACGCGCATCGTGTCGAGGATCGAGGGGAGAAACATCGGTGTCCGCAGCGGGATTCGCCGCTCCCTGGCCGGCTCGTCGGGTACGTTTGACGCGAACCGACCGAGAGGCGGCCGTGSCTGCTCAGGACCCCGGGGCGGGCTCGGACGCCGCCGGCGTCGCCGCCACCGCAGAAGCTTCTGGTTGGGTTCCTCCTTCCTGGGAAGACGTGGTCCGTGAGCACGGCAACCGGGTCTATCGCCTCGCCTACCGCCTCACCGGTAACGCCCACGACGCCGAGGACCTGACGCAGGACGTGTTCGTCCGGGTGTTCCGGTCGTTGGCGGACTACACCCCCGGCACCTTCGAGGGGTGGCTGCACCGGATCACCACCAATCTCTTCCTCGACCGCATGCGTCGCCAGCAGAAGATCCGGTTCGATGCGCTGCCCGAGGACACCGAGCGGCTGGCCGGCCGCGAGGCGAGCCCGGAGGCGGTCTACGCCGAGGCTCATCTCGACGCGGACGTCGAGGCCGCGCTCGCCGCTCTGCCGCCCGACTTCCGGGCCGCCGTCGTGCTGTGCGACATCGAGCAGCTCTCCTACGAAGAGATCGCTCAGACGTTGGGCGTGAAACTGGGCACAGTGCGCAGCCGGATCTCGCGCGGTCGGGCGATGTTGCGCGCGGCGCTGGCTGATCGCGCGCCACGTACTGGTGACGGCGCCGCGTTGTCCGCCGCCGTGACGGTCTCGGACGACGCCCTTCTCACCGCGGAGCCCGCCGTCGGGCCGGTGGCGGCGGAGCTCGCCGAGGCGGACGTGGCGCCGCCGGACACGACCAGACCGCGTCGGGACCGAGGCGACGACGGGCGGCCCAGAAGCAGGGGACGGCATGGGCCCGTCGCCGCCGGGAGCAAGGGTGGTGCTCCGCGGGAGCGGCGGGCGTGACCGAGCATCTCGGCGATCGGATCTCGCCTCTCATCGACCATCAGCTTGATCATGACGCTCGTGATCGCGCGCTCGCGCATCTTGCCCGCTGCGGGGAGTGCCAGCGGGAGGTGGCGGCCCTGCGGATGGTCAAGGCACGGCTGGTTGCTCTCGATGGGCCGGATCTTCCTGGCGGCCTCGCGGTCCGGCTGCTGAGCCTGGGCGGTCTGACCGCGCTGCCCGCGCCCCCGCCGGGTTCGTCCCAGCGCTCCCCGCGCTCCCCGCGCTCCCAGCGCTCCCCGCAATCCCAGCGCTCCCCGCAATCCCAGCGCTCCCAGTTCCGTCCTGCGCCGGACAGGCGGGGGCCTACCCGTCTCGACCCGGTCAGGCTTCCCGGGGCGTTCACGGTGACAGTACCGGCCCTGCTGCCGCGTTCCGTCGAGCTCCGACAGCCCCCCTTCGATCCTCGCCCGGGCGCCGGCACTCGTCCCGCCTCGCCCAGGCCCGCCGCTCGACCGGCGCCGGCAGCCACCGGCGGGGCTGCGCGCGGTCCGGGTCAGGCGGGCCGTCCCGCGCCGGGGCTCGCGCGTCAGCACCTGCGGCGGCCGGCTTCGCCCGCCCCGCGCCGGCGGCTGCCGGCCCCGCACCGTCGTCCCACCCCCCGGACCAGCATGCGCCGAACCCTCCTCGGATCCGCCGCGCTGATGCTGCTCGCCGTCGCTGGTGCCGCCATCGCCGACGGCCAGGAGAGTACCCAGACGCCGGGGCCCGTCGCGGTGCCGACGGTGTCCTCGGTCGTCGCCCCGGGCGTTGCGAACGGCGTCCCGAGCCGGCTCACCCCGATGTTCGCCCCGGTCCGGGTGTCCTTGCGCCGTTGATCGTCCGCCCGTTCGGGCCGACTCGGGCGAATTCGGGCCGACCCGGGCGAACACGTTCCCCATCGACCCGGTCGGGGGTGTTTGAACGGGGGTATTCGGACGGGGTAGGCCGTCCCGGGTACCGGGAGGCGGTCGGGGCCGTGAGTTTCAGGGTGTCGCCTGCTCCGTCTCCCGGCGCCAAGCCCTGGCTGGTCGCCTTTGTCCGGCTGTCCGCCCCGGTCGCCGCCGGAAACCGGCGGGACGCATCTTTCCGGTACCTGAAAGACATTTTCTGGGTGTTCTGGAGGAGAGGTCTCGTCTGGCCTGATGTGAGGCTTTACCGTGTTACCCGCTCGGACGCGTCGCGCGTGCTTTCCAGGACGGAACCGGTCGCCGGCGTTCCGCCGTGCCGTGCGACGAGCGAGTCGGGGAGGACGTGTGGACGTCAGCGACAACGAGGTGCCTGTCGCGAGCGTGGAACCGGTCGACCCGCCCGTACGGCCCCGACGTCTCGAGCGGTCATCCACGATGCGGTCGGTTCCCGCCGGCCCGGGCCACCGCGCCGATCCTTCCCGCCCTGGTGTCCCGCGAGCCGCCGGCGCGGCGCCTTCCGCCACCGACGGCAAGCCGCGGACCGACCAGGCCGGTGGCCGGGTCGCGGCGGCGCGCGACGAGACGACCGTCCCCTCGACCGGTGGGACGATACCCGTCAGTCGGCTCCGCCTTCCCGCCACGCCCCGGCCCACCACGGCCGGCGGTGCCGGGCCGCGGGTACAGCCCGGGGTGGTCGTCCCCGTGCAGCCGTCGGGACCCGTGCAGCCGTCCGGGTCGGAACCGGCGGCCGGGACACGCCGTCCGCAATCGCCTCGTACGGCATCCACCACCGCGATGACCGGGCCGGCGGAGGAGACCCGGCCCGAGCGGCGACCCACGGCCGCCGGGACGCCGGGCACGGGTAGCCCGGCGGCACGCGCTCCTGAGCCGGCCCCGGGGACTCCATCGGGTGCGGGGCCATCGGGTGCGGGGCCGCAGCCGCGGCCCACGGCCCGTGAGGGTGCGACGCCGGAATCCGGGGCGGCGCGGATTCCGGTACGTCAGCCCGGCCGGCGTCCGCCGACCCTCCCACCCGGGTGAGGACAGGGCCGGCTCCGCTCCTGGAGGGCATCGCCACCCCCGGCATTCCGGGCGGGTCGAGGGGGCCGCTCCGGGCGTGGGTGCTCCGGGCGTGGGTGCTCCGGGGGCGGGTGCTCCGGGGGCGGGTGTTTCGAGGACGGGCGTTTCGGGTCCGGGGGCGCCGGGCGCCCGGGCGGGCTGCGACCCGGGCGCCGCCGCGACCGACCGCGGGCGCGCTGCGGCGGACGGGAACCCGCGGGAGCCGTCGGGAGGCTTGCCGACGGTGACCGCGGTGCGTGGCTTCGGCACGCAGCCGCCGGCCCCACCGCCCGCCGAGACGGGCTCCCCGCGGGCGTGGTCGCCGACCTCGACGCCGTATCCGCTGCCCGCGGACTCCGACGGCGGCGGCTCCGAGAGCGGCGGCTCCGACAGCGGCGGCTCGAACGCCGCGCCGTTCGCCGTGCCGTTCGCCGATGTCCTGACTGGTCGTTCGGCGCCGCGGGGGCGCCTGGTCGCTCCTGGTCGCCCGGTCGTTCTCGGTCACCGGGTCCTCCTCGCGAGCATCCTGGTCGCGGGTCTGCTGGGTGGGGGGATCGGTGCGCTGCTCGTCTCGATGACCGAGCGCGGCAGCGACCAACAGGCGTCGGCGGCCCTGCCGGTCGGTACCGCCGCGCCCAGCTCCGACCGCAGGTCGGTCGCGTCGATCGCCGCGACGGCTCTGCCCAGTGTGGTGACGATCGACGCCGGTGGCGGGGGGGACGGCGATGCCGCGGGTACCGGCTCCGGGGTGATCATTAGCCCGGAGGGGTACATCCTGACGAACAACCACGTCGTGGYGTCCGCGGTCGCCGCCAGAACTCCGATCTCCGTGCGCCGCTACCAGGAGTTCGGCCAGGTCCGGGCCGACCTGGTCGGGCGGGATCCCAAGACTGACATTGCCGTTCTGCGGATCCCGGCCCCGCAGCCCCTGCCGGCGGTGACGCTCGGCCAGTCCGGCTCGCTGGTCGTGGGAGCGCCGGTGGTTGCCATCGGGGCGCCGTTCGGCCTCGCCGGCACCGTGACGACCGGCGTCGTCAGCGCGCTCGACCGCAATCCCATGGTCCCGGCCGAGAGCGGCACCGACCCCACGGTGCTCATCGGGGCGATCCAGATCGACGCGGCGATCAATCCGGGCAACTCCGGTGGTCCGCTGCTCGACGGCCTCGGCCAGATGGTGGGGATCAATACCGCGATCGCCGCGGTGCCCGGCCATGAGTCCCAGAGCCAGAGCGGCAGCATCGGCGTGGGGTTCGCCATCCCGATCGACTTCGCCCGCTCGGTCGCTCAGGAGATCATTTCGACCGGTCGGGCGACCCACCCGTACCTCGGCGTGTCAGCCGCGACCGTCACCGCCGGCCAGGCGAAGGCCATGGGGACCACGTCGGGTGCCCGCGTCGTCAACCTGGCGCCCGGTGGCCCCGCCGAGCGCGCCGGGCTGCGCGTCGGCGACATCATCACGCGGGTGGACACCAGGGTTATCAGCGGGATGAACGACCTCATCGTCGCAGCCCGGCTCCACCGGGTAGGTGACCGGGTGTCGGTCGCCTACGAACGCGCCGGTGCCACCGCGACCACCCAGCTGACGCTGCAGGAACAACAGCGCTGAGCCGCAGACATCTTTTCGTTGCCCACGAGCTCCTTGCCCGCAACACCGGGAGAGGTACGCTCAGCGCGTGTTCAACGGTGTCGGGYGGGGTGAAGTCGTCGTCTTGCTTCTGATCGGGCTGTTCGTCTTCGGCCCGGACAGGTTGCCCAAGGCCGCCAGGGACGCGGGACGCGTGCTGCGTCAGCTGCGTCAGCTGGCCAACGGCATGCGTAACGATCTCAGGTCCGAGCTGGGCCCGGAATTCGCCGATCTGGATATCCGGGACCTGCATCCCAAGACCTTCGTCCGCAAGCACCTGTTCGAGGACGATCCGGTTCTGCCGCCATACCTCACCAAGCGGACCTCGCTCGACTCGCTGCTCCTCGGTGACGATCCGCCCGCGGCGCCGTCACTGACCAAGTCCTCGCTGCCGAGAGATCCCGCGGCCAAG
This sequence comes from Frankia sp. CgMI4, assembly GCF_001756285.1. Classification (NCBI taxonomy): domain Bacteria; kingdom Bacillati; phylum Actinomycetota; class Actinomycetes; order Frankiales; family Frankiaceae; genus Frankia; species Frankia sp. CgMI4. Next base: position 8,624 of record NZ_MAQZ01000094.1, on the reverse strand, counting down.
GATCCGGCTCGTCCCGGCGCCGAGGCCGCGGTTCCGGCGGCGCCGCCCGGTCCGGTGTCCCCCATGCTGTCGAAGGTCTCGCCGAGCAAGGCGTCCGCCGCCCGCTCCGTGCCGGCGCAGCCGGCACGGAGCGACGGCCCGGCGACAGAGGTGCCCTTCGACTCGGACGCCACCTGAGGTTCGGCGTCGCCTGAGGTTCGGCGTCGCCGCCGGCTCGATGCACCCGCCCCGGGGCGGGGCCAGCCGGGGCCGGGCTCGCGTCGATCAGGCTGCGCGAACCCGGACGGACGGCCGATCGTAGGTGTTCAGCGCCCCACCGGCGTGAGGTTGAGGCTGCGTCCGGCGAGCCCACGGGAGCGGTAGGTGAGCCGGCCCGCCACCGCGTGCAGGGCCTTGCCCGCCTCGCTGTCCGGCTCGCCGATGACCAGCGGCATGCCGTTGTCGGCGCCTTCCCGGAGCCGGACGTCCACCGGGATCTGGGCCAGCAGCGGTACGTCATGACCGAGCACCCTGGTCAGCCRCTCGGCCACCGCAGCCCCGCCGCCAGAGCCGAACACGTCGACCCGCTCGCCGCAGTGCGGGCAGGGCAGCCACGCCATGTTCTCGACGACCCCGACCACGTTCTGCCGGGTCTKCACGGCGATGGTCCCGGCCCRCTCGGCGACCTCGGTGGCCGCCAGCTGCGGGGTCGTGACCAGCAGCAGTTCGGAGGACGGCACCAGCTGGGCCAGGGAGATGGCGATGTCACCGGTGCCGGGCGGTAGGTCCAGGAGAAGGACGTCCAKGTCACCCCAGAAGACGTCTGACAGGAACTGCTCCAGGGCACGGTGCAGCATCGGTCCGCGCCAGGTCACTGGCTGGTTGCCGMGCGTGAACATCCCGGTGGAGATGACTCGCACYCCGTGTGCCTGGGGCGGCATGATCATCTTTTCGACCTGGGTGGGCGGGCGGTCGATGCCCAGCATGCGGGGCACGGAGTGCCCATAGATGTCGGCATCGAGCACACCGACCGACAGGCCCGAACGGGCCATCGCGGCGGCCAGGTTCACGGTGATCGAGGACTTGCCGACGCCGCCCTTGCCGCTGGCGACGCCGTAGACCCTGGTGGTCGAGCCTGGTTGGGCGAAGGGAATCGCCTTGGGGGCGTTGCCCCCCCGCAGTTTCGCGTGCAGGGCACCGCGTTGCTCGTCCGACATGACCTGCAGATCGACGCGGACCTCGCGGACGCCCTCGACCGCGCTGACGGCTCGACTGACCCGATTGATGATCTCGTCGCGCATGGGGCAGCCGGACACGGTGAGCAGGACCCCGACGTCGACCGAGCCGTCGTCGAGCACGCGAACCGACGAGACCATGTCCAGCTCGGTGATGGGACGACCGATCTCGGGATCGTGCACCGTCGCCAGAGCCGACTGAATCGCGTCGGGGGAAGGCCGGGATAGGGACAAGGGAAACCTCAGTCACAGGTTGGTATCAGGTGCGGCCCGCCGGGCCGCCTGTGGGTCCACGATAGCCCGCGGGGGACGTGACGGCGCCGGCTCACGATCCCCGGTCCGCCGTGTTCGGCGGACCGGGGAGCGTGAGCCGCCCTGTCGGCTTCACGACGGGTGCGGAGCGTGCCCATCGTCATGACCAGGGGTGATTGTGTCCCGGTATGTGCCTGGTATGTGTCCCGGTGACGGAGGCGGCTGCTTGGGACGGTTTTGCGGGCGGGCCGCGACGTAGGCTGATCGTGCGGAGGCGGGAGGACGCGATGGCAGTCGAAGAGATGTTCGGCGCCAGCTCCGAGACCGGCGAGGACTGGGTCGACGAACATGGGATGTGGGCTTGGCGTGAGCTGCTGCACGCCCATGYCCACGTGACCCGGGTCCTCGAGGCCGAGCTCGAGGCGGCTCACCGGCTTCCCCTGGCCTCGTACGACGTGCTGGTCCAGCTCGCCGAGGCCCCGAACGGCGAGTTACGGATGAGCGAACTCGCCCAGGCGGTGCTGCTCTCCCGCAGCGGTCTCACCCGGTTGGTCGACCGGCTGGAACGGGAGGGACTGGTCGCCCGGCGGTCCTGCCCGTCGGATGCCCGCGGCACGCTCGCCACCCTCACCCCGCAGGGATTCGACCGCTTGCGGGCGGCCTCGGGCACCCACCTCAAGGGGGTCGCCCGGCACGTGCTCTCCCACTTCAGCCGAACCGAGCAGGACCTGCTCGCCGAGCTGCTGGGCCGGCTGAGCCCGCCGAGGCCGGGCGGCAACGGCCGGGGGTACGACGCGAACGCCTGAGCGGCCATGGCCTGCCGGCAGCGTGCCCGGCAGCGCGTGCCCGGCACCGCGCGGCCGGTCATCCGGACGCGGTGATCGGGACCGCCCCCCGCGCGGTGGAGATCAACGCCTCGTACGCCTCCCGGGAGGTGGTCTCGGCCCCGAGCCCCTGGGGCTTGCTGGTGCCGTGGAAGTCACTGGAACCGGTCGCCACCAGCGAGAGCTCGGCAGCGAGGCCACGTAGCCGGCGCCGCGCGACGGGTAGGTGATCGGGATGATCGACCTCGAGGCCRGTCAGGCCCGCCTTCGCCATCGCCTCGATCACCTCGGGACCGACTGTGACGCCGCGCCTGCTCGCGAACGGGTGCGCGAACACGCTCACCCCGCCGGCGCCGTGGATGAGGCGAAGCGCCTCCCAGACGTCCGGCTGCTCCTTGCCCACCCAGTACGGTCCGCCCGCGCCGATCCACCGGTTGCTGAACGCGGCCGCCACCTCGGGGATCAGCCCGGCCTCGACCATGACCGCGGCGATGTGGGGGCGGCCCACCGTGCCGGCCGCCAGCTCCAGGACCCGTTCCCAGCGCACCGGATGCCCGTCCGCGGCGAGTCGGTCGACCATCCGACGGGCCCGGGTGGCGCGATGTTCCCGCACCCGGGCCCGGGCCGCCGCGAACGCCGGCTCGGCCGGGTCGAACAGGTAGGCCAGCACGTGCAGGGATACCCACGCACCTGYCACCTCGACCTGGCAGGAGATCTCGGCGCCCGGCACCAGGGTCAGCCCGGCAGGCAGGGCCGCGGCCGCGCGGCCGATGCCCGCGATGGTGTCATGGTCGGTGAGCGCGAGGATCGACAGGCCCTGCCCGGCTGCGAGCCGGACGAGGTTCTCCGGTGACTCCAGGCCGTCCGAGGCGGTCGAATGGGTGTGCAGGTCGATGGCCACCCGCTCCATAATGCTTCATAGTGGCAGCTTTTCGCCGCGCGGCGATGATGTGGGCGGCAGGCCGGGGCGGCAGGCCGGGGTGAGACGGCGGTGCGGGCGGTGCGGGCCGTGGTGGTGGGCGACGGCGGGCGGCAGGGAGGCCTACAGGTCCAGACCGGTCAGGACCAGCACCCGGTCCTCGGTGAGGTCGGTCATGGCCGAGCGGACCCCCTCCCGCCCGATGCCGGAACCCTTCGTCCCGCCGTAGGGCATCTGGTCGGCCCGGTACGACGGGACGTCGCCGATGACGACCCCCCCGACCTGGAGCTCCCGGTGGGCGCGGAAGGCGGTGGCCAGGTCGTGGGTGAACACCCCGGCCTGCAGGCCGTAGGCGCTGTCGTTGATCCGGGCGAAGCCCTCGTCAACGCCGTCGACCGCCGCCACGACGATCACCGGGCCGAAGACCTCCTCGCTCACCACCTTGGCGGTGGGCGGAACGCCGGTCAGCACGGCCGGGCTGAGACTCGTGCCGTGGCGCGTCCCGCCGCAGACGAGTGTCGCCCCCGCCTCGACGGCCTCGGTGATCCACGCCTCGACCCGTTCCGCCGCCGCGACGTCGATCAGCGGCCCCACGTCGGTGGCCGGGTCGGCCGGATCCCCGTCGTGCAGCGCCCGCACGGCGGCGACGATCTCGGCGAGCAGCTCGTCGACGATCGTGCGGTCGGCGTAGACCCGCTGCACGGCGATGCACGACTGGCCGGCCTGGTAGTTGGCGAACAGGGCGATGCGGCCGGCGGCCCGGGCCAGATCGGCGGGGGTCGCGTAGTCGKCGGCGACCAGCACCGCCGCGTTCCCGCCGAGTTCGAGGACCACATGCTTGCGGGGGACCGTGTCGCGGATGGACCAGCCCWCCGGGCCGGAGCCGGTGAAGGACACCACGGGCAGCCGAGGGTCCGCGACGAGCGGGCCGAGGCGGTCGTTGGGGATCGGGAGGACCGACCACGACCCCTCGGGCAAGCCGGCGTCGGCGAGCAGGTCGCCGAGGAACAGCGCCGACAGCGGCGTGCGCGGGGCCGGCTTCACGATGATCGGCGCGCCGACCGCCAGCGCCGGCGCCACCTTGTGGGCGACCAGGTTGAGCGGGAAGTTGAAGGGGGTGATGCCCAGCACGGGCCCGCGGGGGAAACGCCGGGTGAGCGCGAGCCGTCCCTCCCCGGGGGGATCGGTGTCCAGCCTGGTCAGCTCCCCGGCGAAACGCCGGGCCTCCTCCGCCCCCCAGCGGAAGGTGGAGCTTGCCCGGGCCACCTCGGCACGCGACCAGGTCAGCGGCTTACCGCTCTCCGCGGTGATGAGACGGGCCAGTTCGTCGCCTCGACGGGCGATCTCCTTCGACACGCCGGCGAGCGCGCCGGCGCGGACGTGGGCCGGCAGCGCCGCGAACGCCGGGGCGACCGCCGCCGCGGCGGCCACGGCCGTCTCAACCTGGTCGGGGTCCGGCTGCGCGACGACGGCGACCTCCGCGCCGTCGAACGGGTGCCGAACGGTGGTCGTCGCCGACCCGGTGGCCGGCTTGCCTGCCAGCCAGAACGGCGTCGGCTCGCTCATCGCGCGGATGACCGGTCGGCGCGGGCGGCCACCGGGCCGCCTGGCGTCGAGCCGCCTGCCGTCGTCATCACCATCGAGCTCATTCTAGGCGCCCGCGCGGGCGGGGCGCCTGCGGCGCGCCCGGTCCCGCTCGAGGACCACCGGCCGGATCCCGGCGGCGGGGGACGATGGCCGGCCCGGCCCGGCCCGGCCCGGCCCGGCCCGGCCCGGCCCAGACCGGACCAGGGCCGCGGCGCGGCGGCGTGGCCCGGGCCGTGGACAGGTACGTGCGCGCATACGATCAGGTAGGAGCCGACGATGACCATTCCCAACCCGGCGGCGACCGGAATCGGCCTGCCCGCCACCGGCGGCCCGCGGCTGCCCCAGGAGCCGCGTCTGCACACCGAGATCCCCGGCCCGCGGTCCCGGGCACTCGCCGCGCGCCGCGTCGGCGCCGTGGCCCGGGGGGTCGGTGAGACCCTCCCGGTCTACGCGCACGCGGCGGGCGGCGGGGTCGTGGTCGACGTGGACGGCAACTCGCTCATCGACTTCGGTTCGGGGATCGCGGTGGTCAGCGTCGGCAACGCTGCGGACGGGGTCGTCGAGGCCGTGCGTGAGCAGATCGGCCGGTTCACCCACACCTGCTTCATGGTGACGCCGTACGAGGGCTATATCGCCGTCTGTGAGGCGCTGAACCGGCTGACGCCGGGTACCCATGAGAAACGCTCGGCATTGTTCAACTCCGGAGCGGAGGCCGTCGAGAACGCCGTCAAGATCGCGCGCAGCGCGACCGGCCGGGGCGCGGTCGTCGTCTTCGAGCACGCTTACCATGGCCGGACGAACCTGACGATGGCGATGACCGCGAAGTCGATGCCCTACAAGAGTGGGTTCGGGCCGTTCGCGCCCGAGGTCTACCGGATGCCGCTGGCGTATCCCTACCGCTGGCCGACCGGTCCCGACCGCTGTGGGGAGGAGGCCGCCGAGCGGGTGATCGAGCTCGTGCGGGACGAGATCGGGGCCGCGTCCGTCGCCGCGATGGTCATCGAGCCGATCCAGGGGGAGGGCGGTTTCATCGTCCCCGGGACCGGGTTCCTGCCCCGCCTCGCCGAGTTCTGTACGGTCGCGGGGATCGTGTTCGTCGCGGACGAGGTGCAGACCGGGTTCGCCCGGACCGGGACGATGTTCGCCTGCGAGCACGAAGGCGTCGTCCCGGATCTCATCACCACCGCCAAGGGCATCGCCGGCGGCCTGCCGCTCGCGGCCGTCACCGGCCGTGCGGAGATCATGGACGCCCCCCAGGTCGGCGGGCTCGGCGGCACCTACGGGGGGAACCCGGCGGCCTGCGCCGCGGCTCTCGCCGCGATCGACCTCATCGAGTCCGAGGACCTGGCCGGCCGGGCCCGCCGGATCGGCGAGATCGCCCTGCCCCGCCTGCACGCGTTGCGCGAGCGGTACGACTTCGTCGGGGATGTCCGGGGGCGGGGCGCGATGGTCGCCCTGGAGCTGGTCCGGGGCGCCGGCGACGACAGCCCGGACAAGGTCCTCACCGCCGCCGCGGCCGCCGCCTGCCATCGTCGCGGCCTGATCGTGCTCACCGCGGGCACCTGGGGCAACGTGCTCCGGCTGCTGCCACCGCTGGTGATCGAGGAGCCGTTGCTGCTGGCTGGCCTCGATCTCCTCGACGAGGCGTTCGCGGAGCTCGCGGCGCGCCGTCAGCCTCCCTCCCCGGCCCGCCCGGAGGGGTGACGGAGGGATGGCGCACCCGGCTGTTCGGCATATCTGCCCAGGTCGGACGATTGCGGGTGGGAACCTGGTGGGGCGATTGCGGGTGGAAAGCCGAGGGCATACCGGTGCCGGAGTGCCGATGTTCGGCGACATCTCCACCTACGCCAGGAGGCGCCCGGTGACCATTGCTGCGGCCTGCCCGCGCTGTCTCGGACCGCTGCGTCCACCCGATCTGTGGAGCAGCCAGTGGCGGTGCGACGATCACGGGGAGGTGAGTCCCTACCGCACCGCCGTGTCGTCGCGGGAACAGGCGCTCCACGCGCTGTCGAAGACCTCGACGGTCCCGATCTGGTTGCCGCAGCCGATGCCGGTCCACTGGTACGTCAGCGGCGTCGGCTGGGCCGGTGACGAGCGTACCGGGCCGCGTGCCACGGCAGTCGCCGCCGCCGGGCCCTCTCCGTTGGGCGGGCCGGCCGAGATGGTGCTCGTCGCCGAGGCGCCTCGGGTGGGACTCGGCGCCCGGCTCGCGGGCATCAGCGGTCCCGATCCCGAACCGCTGCCCGGCGTACCGGAGGCGAAGGTAGAGGCCGCCGGGCATCCCACGGCGCTGTGGCCGCTGGTCGTACCCCCCGATCGGGCGGCGTTCGTCGGGGAGGCCYGGGGGGTGTGGCTGTGGCTGGTGCTCTGGCCGGCCGACGCGGCCCTGCTCCTGCTGGAACACCTCGTGCTGCGGGACCTGCGCGACGATCCGCAGCTCGGCGAGCGGTCGTTCTTCGGTGCATCGAGCCAGCACCTGTCCGCGGGGCCGCTGCCCGGGCGGTGAGCCGCCATGGTCACGCATCCCCGGCTCCGCATCCCCGGCTCCGAATCCCCGGCCGCTGGGGGACCTGCCGCACCCGCCCGTAAGCTCGCTCACCATGACGGACGCCGCTGCCCCCCGCACACCCTCCCGGGGAAGCCTCGGTGCGGTGGCGCCGCAGCCGCTGCGGGTCGAACCCGCCGAGGTCGACCGCAACCGGCTGGCCGTGATCGTCAACCCGAGCGCGGGTCACGGGCGGGCGATGCGGATGCTCGACGGCGTCCGCATCGAGCTCGCGCGCTGGGCGCGGGACGTCCGGGTCACCCCGACCCGCGACCTCGCCCACGCGGACGATCTCGCGGCGGCGGCCACCGCCCAGGGCCGGGTCGTGGTCGCGCTCGGGGGCGACGGCCTAGCTGGCTCGGTGGCAGGGGGGGTGGCCCGCTGCGGCGGCGTGCTCGCGGTGCTCCCCGGCGGGCGCGGTAACGACTTCGTGCGTGGTCTCGGCCTGCCCCGCGACCCGTGCCGCGTCGCGGCCGGGCTTGCGCACGCCCGGGAACGCCGGGTCGACCTGCCCGAGGTCGGCGGCCGGCCGTTTCTCGGGATCGCGAGCGTTGGCTACGACTCCGACGTCCAGGTGATCGCCAACCGGACCCGGTTCCTGCGCGGCCAGCAGGTCTACACCTACGCGGCGCTGCGGGCGCTGGCCGCCTGGCGCCCGGCGCGCTTCACGGTGACGGTGGACGACCTCGCGCCTCGGGACCTGGTCGGGTGGACGGTTGCGGCGGCGAACTCGGCGTACTACGGCGGCGGGATGCGGTTCGCCCCCGGGGCGGACATCGCCGACGGGCTGCTGGACGTCCTGCTGATCTCGCGCACCTCCCGCCTGACGTTCCTGGCGCTGTTCCCGCGGGTGTTCTCCGGGCGTCACGTCGACACCCGGCACGTGCGGGTGCTGCGGGCCCGGCGGGTGCGCATCGAGGCCGACCGGCCCTTCGCCGTCTACGCCGACGGCGATCCGCTGGCGTCGTTGCCGGCGGAGATCGTCGTGCGCCCCGGTGCCCTGCGGCTGCTCGTGCCGGTTATTCCGGCGTCCTGAAGCCGGATTCCGGCGCCGGGCGGTCGGGTCCGGCCGCTGTGGATTCGGCCGCTGTGGATTCGGCCGGGTCCGCGGTCTCGGGCCTCGGCGTGGTCTCGGGTGTCAGTGTGATCTCGGGGGTCGCATGATAGTCGATGCGGCCGGCTGCCTGGGGATAGTGCAGGTCGAACGCCGGGCGTTCGGAGCGGATGCGCGGCAGCGTCCGGAAGTTGTGCCGCGGCGGGGGGCAGGAGGTCGCCCATTCCAG